>JBAIXL010000135.1:0-2093 GCA_037916685.1 Methanolinea tarda | reverse complement strand
TCCTTCAGGATGGTATCATGAAATGAGACGATGAGGAGAGGTTCGATAGCATACCGGCGGATCTCATCAAGAACGGGTCCCGGATCCCGGTCCTCCTTCAGTTCTACCGCAAGGCCACATTTCCCTTCCACAAGACCCAGCACTTCCTCCAGGGTGGGAATTGTTTCTCCCTTTCCTGCATCGAACCGTTTCAGTTCGGCGAGGGAGAGATCCGACACGGTTCCGGTCCCGTCTGTAGTGCGATCGATGGTGGGATCATGCAGAATCACATGACTCCCGTCCCGGGAGGTCCGCACATCCACCTCCACAATCTGAGCGCACTTCATACCGGCGCGGAGTGCCCGAAGGGTATTTTCCGGTTCCGTGGCCGCAGAACCGCGATGGCCGATAAGAAACATCGTCAGGTAATCCTCCGCACCAGGTCATCTGCCGCCTTTGCTGCCCCATTGAGGATCGTTTCCTCCCCCGGCACCTGGCGATCGTGCATCAATACTCTTCCCTGACAGATTACGGTTCGCACCGCGGACCCCGAACAGGAATACACCAGGTTCGAGGGCATGCTGTGCAGAGGCGTGGTACACACCTGATCCTTCGGGATGAGGATGAGATCCGCTGGTGCCCCGGGTTCCAGCCGGCCCGTCCCGGTTCCCAGCGCCTGTGCTCCCTGTTCGGTGGCCATGGCCAGGGTCTCCTCCGCGGGGAGAAGGGTGGGGAGATTCCAGTAGAACTTCTGCAGCAGAGCCGCGGTTTTCATGGCCCCGAACAGATCCAGGCTGTTGTTGGAGGCAGCACCATCAGTACCCAGAGTCACGTTCACCCCGTACTTCTTTAGGGACGGATGGGGCATAGCCCGGTTCACCGCCAGTTTCATGTTGCTCTGGGGATTGTGGGAGATATGCACCCCCCTTCTGCCCAGCAGGGCGCACTCCGTCTCTTCCAGCCAGCAGCCGTGAGCCGCCACGGTCTGAGGGGTGAGGATGCCGCAGGAATCGAGGTACGGCGCAGGCCGCATCCCGGTGGTTCGCTCGCAGTCCACGACCTCTTGTTCTGTCTCCGATAGATGAATGTGGATCCCGATCTGTTCCCTCCGGCTGAAGCCCGCCAGCCATTCCAGGCCCTCACGGGATACTGTATAGACCGCGTGGGGACCGACCGCCGCCCGGATACGGGGATCGCCGAGATGCTTCACGGAGGATACAAACGCTTCGGTGGCATGGATCTCCTTCTCCCTCCGTTCCGGATCTCCCAGATCGATGAAACCATAGGAAAGCACCGCCTTCAGGCCCATTTCTCTCGCCGCTCGGGCCGCATCTTCCATGAAGAAGTACATATCGTTGAAGGCGAGAGTGCCGGACCGGATCATTTCCAGACAGGCAAGTTTCGTCCCCCAGTAGACGTCTTCGCCATTGAGATGGGCCTCAAGAGGCCAGATCTTGGTCTGGAGCCACTCGTCCACACGCATGTCATCGGCATACCCCCGCAGCAGGGTCATGGCCGCGTGCGTATGGGTGTTCACCAGGCCCGGGAGGGCGAGAGCGCCCTCACCCTCAAGAGTGAGGATCCCGGACCGGGCACCGGATCTCCCGGCTTCTTCCCCCATCGTTTCTATCATTCCCTGTTCGTCGATACAGATGTCCTGTCGCTTTCCCTGCACGATGACGTTTCTAACGAGCAGGGGTCCCCGGTTTCGAAACAGATCTTCCCGCATGTCTCATCCCAGCCGCTTCATGATTCGCTGCAGGTGCTCGGTGGTACGGTCCTGGTGTCCTCTTGCCGCGGCAAGGATGTGTTCCCAGGAGGGAACTTCGGTCCCGATTCCGTGGGCATAGTTATCGACCGAACAGAGAGCCGCGTACGGCATTCCCAGCTCAAGGGCCAGTGTGGCTTCGCTGGCCAGGGTCATTCCTACCACATCTCCCACCCGTGAGAGCATCCGCACCTCCGCCCGGGTCTCAATGCGGGGGCCTCGGGTCTGCACATACACTCCCCCGGAGCGGGCCTCGGGTACCACCCGGGCCAGATCCTCCCGCAATGAGGGCGAGATCTCGGGCAATAGGTGGGAGATCGCGTGATCGTGGATGGTAGGCACCCCC
>JBAIXL010000134.1:0-1570 GCA_037916685.1 Methanolinea tarda | reverse complement strand
CCGCCCGGCTCAATCTGCCCGAGATGCGCAGCAACGCGGAGCGGGGTATCCAGGCGTCCCTGGTGGTGGGAACCTACGAGGGAATTGATCATTTCCTGCGCACGGGAAATCAGATGAAGGATGTGGGGACGGTGGTGATCGATGAGGTGCAGACTCTGGAGGACGCAGAGAGGGGTCATCGCCTTGATGGCCTGATCGCCCGGCTTCGATACCTGTTCCCCCGGGCACAGTTCCTCTTCCTGTCGGCCACCATTGGTCTACCCCACACGCTCGCGGACAAACTGCACGCCAACTTGGTGACATTCGAGAACCGACCGGTACCGCTGGAACGCCATCTGTTGTTTGTGGGGAGGCAGGGAAAAATTAAGTACATCAAAAGGATCGTGGAGGAGGGATACCGGACCCGTTCCTCCAAAGGGTATCGGGGCCAAAGTATCGTGTTCACCCATTCCCGGGCCCGCTGCCACGTGATCGCAGAGGCCCTTGGGCCCCGTGCCGCCCCCTACCACGCGGGTCTGACCGCGGCGGAACGCCGTGAGGTGGAAGACAAATTCCTGAAAGGGAAACTGGCGGCAGTAGTGACGACGGCGGCACTGGGGGCCGGTGTGGATTTTCCCGCTTCGCAGGTGATCTTTGACACCCTGGCCATGGGGATCGAGTGGCTCACCGTGCACGAGTTCCATCAGATGGCTGGCCGGGCCGGCCGCCCTGATTTTCATGACCTGGGCAAGGTGTTCATCCTCGCCGAACCCGGGGCGAGCTACTCGCGGGAGACAAAACTGACTGAAGAGGAGGTGGCCATCAATCTCCTTCGTGGGGAGATGGAGGAGGTGGCCCCTGCGTATGGGATAGAAGAATCCTCCGAGGAGCTGGTGGCGAACGCGGTGGTGTGCGGGGGGAACGAAGACGCACTCCAGGCGCTAGACCGGGCGATGGTGGGAAGTACCGAACCGGTGATTCCTCTGCTCATCGAAAAGCGTCTGGTGAAAAAGTCCGGTCACCACCTCGAGCTCACTCCCATGGCACGGGTGATGGCCGAGCATTTCATGGGCGTCGAACGCCTGGAGATGCTCCAGAAGCTGATCCGGAAGGAGAAGGACCCCGTACAGCTACTATCCGAACTGGAATGCGCCGACCAGGCCACCTGAACGAGGCCCGTTGCGTCCTGGTAATTCTGCCATACCCTCCCGCCCCGCGATACCATTACATTAACGACCCTGGATGTGCGATCGCATACCATTCATCCTCGGTTCTCCTCTCTTTTTCTCATCAAAACGGATTCTTTCTGTATATTGTCAAATAGAAATCATATTTGGCTCAGATTCTCAAAATAGTTTAGTATATCTCGTAAAATCGATTTTTAAGGAAAAGGAAACTATATATAAGAAAAATTCGCATATTAAAGATATAAGAGGAATTGAAGGGTTTATGACAGCCAGCATGGAAAATGGTGAGGAAATCAACCTCGAATCAAGGCTCAAGACCATCAGCTCGATCCTGTACCGCAACAAAGTCGAGGTAAAGGTGGTCATCGATCATGAAGTGAAGGACGATCTCTTTATCAAAGATT
>JBAIXL010000133.1:0-3722 GCA_037916685.1 Methanolinea tarda | reverse complement strand
TCCAGAAACACACGATTCAGGAGGTAGGTCTCTTTCGTCTCCCCGGACAGACCCAGCACAAAATTCAGCCCCGGCAGGAGTTCAGGGATCCCACGCCGGCGCCCTCCTCCTATCTCGTTGATCCTACGGATCGAGACCTCCATCTCTTCGGGACTGGCCTTCAGGTGGTTCGTGTGGATCACCACCGGATCGGCACTCTCCATCCCCAGGGCCGCCACGTCTCCGGGAGTGTGGTGCTCCACCACGACCTGAAGGGCCGCGCCTGCCGGTTCCGGATGATGTGCGATGGTTCCGGGATTTACGTTGTCGATGTGCAGGGTTTCCAGATTCGGGGCCGCTTCCCGAACGGAACTGAACAGGGCTTCCAGACACTCAGGTCGGGGAACAGGATACGCTCCCCCGTGGCTTCCGTAGACCAGCAGATCCGGCTGCTTGCCCAGTCGGAAATGCCGGGCCCCCTGGGCATACAGCATACCCACTTCCTCGGCGATGCCTTCCACAGACCGGTAGATCGGAGGACCCACGAACCGCTCCGTGCAGAACGAGCATCCGCCCTCCACGGTGCGAGGGCAGCCGCTCGCCGTTTCCAGCTCCGCCATCACATACGGAAACGAAGGATGTTCCCGGATGATTCCACCACCCTTCACCGCCCACCGGTCGATATCACGATAGGAAAGCGCTGCATGCGGTTCTCGGCCGGAGAGATAGGCATCTAAGGAACCGGCGGGAGATCCCTTCAGGAGAACGTCGTATCCCACTATCTCCGACGGCACCGCCTTCTTCCCTCCCGCCCCCGCATATCCCCGCAGTATCGGCCCTCCCAGCACTTTCACGGGAGTCCGCAATACGTTTCCCAGCTGCTGGATCTCCCGCAGGCTGGCGGGAGTGCCACCCAGATATTTTCCCGGTACAGTCAGCCCGGCAATCACCACCACCATCTCTGCACGCTGAAGATTGGCAAGACGGGTCGGATCCTGTCGTATCTGGTCGATGGTCAGATAGGAGGAACGAATTTCATGCTCGGTCAGAACGCCGGCCACGTAGCGGATGTAAGGAGAGATATACGGAGGAACCCCCAGGCAGGTGGGCTCATCCACATACCCGTCCAGGATACAAGCGTCAGAGGTCATGACCGAGAAGATGGAGGAGTTCTCGTGCCCAGAACAGCTTCCCCCGTTTCAGAGGATCGACGTGCGGGTCATCCAGATCGAACCCGATGATCCATACCTCTCGTGCACCCAGGGCATGAGCGGCAAACACCGCACGGTCCCCATCGGTGAATCCCCCGAAGTTATGGACGTGGGGAAGGGGACGGCTCTGGGTGGTGCCCATTACCGGACCGGTGAAGCGGGGCACCCAGTATCGCAAAAGAGGCATATTGTCTCCGTGAGCATGAATCACCATGAGAGTTCCCCGCTGGTTCATCTCCAGGAACATATCGGTGGCCCCATCAAGGTCGGTGAATACCGCATCCGGGAGAATGCCCGTACGATAGAGCCTCTCCGCCGCGGCGTCCGCCGCCCAGACGATGCCTCTTCGGTTTTCGATCTCCTGATCCAGTCGGGGGGCGTTCCCTGCCACCGTCACCACATGATCAAGGGCCTGTTCCTCCAGCAGCAGGACATCATCACGGGGAAGGAGCTCTGCCAGCAGCCGTGCGGCCTCCTCATCTTTCGCCCGGTCAAAAGAGAAATAGTCCAGGATCCGCTGATAGTACGGTTCCCAGTCTTCAAAGTTCGAAAATTTCACGTTCTTCTTCTTTCTTTTCGAGTCCGACGACCTTCATGAACCGGCGCAGGAGGGAGTCCTGGACCAGGGTGAGGAGATCTTCCTTGGTTTTGACCCCGGAGAAGTATTTGAGGGGCAGGGCTGCTGCCGCCATGGTCGCGTGTCCACCCGCATCCCCGATGTCACCGAATGCTTCGGCGAGTACATCCCCGATATGGAGCCGGATGTCCCGGTTTCGTGCGGACATGATGATGCTCGTCTCTCCGATGCCATACACCAGGGCGGTGTTGACTCCTTCCAGGTTGATCAGCAACTCTGCCGCCTGGGGAAGGGCATCCCGGTTCCGCACATATCCTACGTTCGCAAAGAGGTACCCGCTGCGGATCTTTCGGTTGCGGATGGCAGTACCGAGGATATCCATCGTTTCCTGGGAGAGTGCCGGAGAGGTAATCTTGTCCAGCAGCTCCGCATCGGTCTGGGGGATCAGGTAGGCGGCGTTCTTGAGATCCACCGGAGTAATACCGCGGCGGAAGTCCCGGGTGTCTGCCCGTATCCCGTAAAAGAGGGCCGTCGCCACTTTCTTGCTGATAGTGATGTCCAGTTCCCGAATATATTCGGTGAGAATGGTGGCGGTGGCTCCTACTTCCGGCCGTACATCCACGAATTCCGCCTTCCCGATCGTCTCTTCCCCGTTCATGTGATGGTCGATGATCAACAGAACCGAAGTGCCTTTCTCCAGTTCGTTGTTCACTCCGGGGGCGGATGAATCCACCAGGGCGATGTATTTGCATTCTTCCAGTATCGCTCGACTGCATCGCTCCATCTTGATGTCCAGCAGATTGACAAAGGCACGGTTTTCCTGATGTCCGATATCCCCGCTGTACAGAATCCGGCTCTGGAGTTTCTTGTTGCTCGCCTCCTGGGCGATGGCCGCGAGTGCCATGGCACTGGAGATGGCATCCGGGTCCGGATTGGCATGGGTGAGGATCCCGAGAGTGCCCTCCTTCCCACTGAGCAAGTCATACAGTTGCCGGGCCTGCTTGGAGGAACGAATGCGTTTGATATGTTCGATGGTCGCCCGTGCGATCACTTCCTGCGGATAGATCACCAGATCGGCTCCGCCATCCTCTAGCAGCTGGATGCTCACCGGGTCCACCGCCCGGGCCACCACGTGACAGGTGGAGCAGACCTGTTTGATGGATTTGACTGCTGCGAGGTTGGCATCCTTGTCATTGGCGAGCACAAAGCCCGTGGAGGGCAGGGGAAGCCCCTCCATCAGACCCGCACTGCGCATATCCCGTACGATGGCGTTATACTTCTGGGTGCGGAGATCTTCCACCCGTTTCTTGTCCTTATCGATGATAAGAATGTCTTCCGTCTCTTTGAGCAGTTCCTCTACCAGATTATATCCGATACTTCCGCAGCCAAATATCGCATATTTAACCCGTGAGGCGTGCTCTTCGGGAGCAGGTTCCGGCATCGTATTATGTGTTAACCGGTACGATATTAAAAGAATCCGAAAATTATATCAGACGACATTGACCAACGTATTAAGGTCACGGGCCTGTAGCTTAGTCAGGAAGAGCGACGGACTCTTAATCCGTAGGCCAAGGGTTCAAATCCCTTCAGGCCCGCTGCTTTTTAGGTAATTGAGATTCGAATTCCAGGAAGCTGGATCTCCTCCGGATTTCAATTCGTTAGTCGATATCTTTATTTTTGGTCACAGAAGAAGTTATCCTCATGCAGTATTCGGAGGGACACCTGGGTCGCGTTTTCATGATCCGGGTTGATGATGGTGAGGATCTCATCGTCACCCTGGACCGGTTTGTTATCTCCCACAAAATCAAAGCAGGTATGGTATTTATTCTCGGAGCCCTACGAGAGGGCAAACTGGTCACCGGACCCGAAGAACCGCTTATCCCGCCGGTTCCCCATTTCGAACCCTTTGGAGGAGGATGGGAGGTGTTTGGCCTGGGAACCGTATATCGGGGAAA
>JBAIXL010000132.1:0-9382 GCA_037916685.1 Methanolinea tarda | reverse complement strand
CACGGACCTCGGACTGCGAAGGATTCTCTCGCATTTCTATCAAAACAAGGAAGAGCCTATGGACCCAGAGTCAGCACGACGGCAGGCAGAATCATGGGGGCCCTGGAAGGGGCTGGCCGGATTCTATCTGATTGCCGCAGAGATCCTTACATCTCAGAGGATCTCGTCCGCCCACGCCTACGGAGAAGGCAAAAACCGTGATCTCTTTATACGGTTACCATAACGGAAAGATTCCCCCTCCAGAAATCTCCCTGCTTCGATCTTCCATTTTTCCTATGGTCTTCATCAATCCATCTCTCATGCGTGAGTCCTTTTGGAACCTGTTGAGATACCGTGGTGATGGGGTAGGCCTCAGAGATATCCCGCCTGAATCGCTATGACCTCCGCACTGTTTTGAGCCTGGGCATACAGGGAGAGAGGCTCTGCGTTCAGCTCGAGAAACCGACACCCCCATGTATAGAGCGACAGGATCTCCCGGGCCTGCTCTCTCTCACCAAGAATAAATAACGTCGCTGCGAAGGCCTCGATAGACGAAAGCTGAAACGGCCTCCCGTAATGCAGAGGATTTGCCGCAAGAAGAAACGGAAGAGCTCTCCGGATGCGAAACTTATCGACAGCGGACGTGTCCAGAACTTCCCACGAGCAATCGAGGACGGTCAGGGAGGGAACCCCTTTTTCTGCCGGGGAGACTGCCTGCTCTGCGGTGGGATCCAGAAGGAGTGTGTTCCGAGGAATATCAGATAAACGGGAAAGAATCCGCGCCTTTCCAAAACGTTTCATCTTTAACACCGAACATTTCCTCGGATCACACGTATTATCGCGGATGGCTAACAGCGGGATCATATTTCGGTCGAATATCATAATCCCGGTCGGGACTATCCGGAGTTTTTGCTCCTTATCAGATCTCTATCTTCCGTTCATTAAAAGAATTGAGTTAAGCGCACGGGTACTCCGGTCTTCTCCACGGAAGATCTCGAAAATGAAAAGAAAAGATTCTCTCATCCTTTTTACGTCATTTTATGACTTTCTTCAGTTTTTCCTTGACCTCAGGCAGGTTGGGATTCATGGCATGAATAGTCCGTACATGACCCTCGATTCCTTTCATCAACTCCAGCTCTCCCTCGGCCTTCATCTCAAACTGGCAGGGAAGTCCAAGATCAACACAGCGGAACGTCTTTACCATTGGGATCTCACCGGATAGAACCCATATCATCCATGTAATAAAAATTTAACGCCGTCGAAAGCAAATGGCATGGCTCACCATTTGCGGGGATACGGACCACTTGGCTCACTCTGGTTGCTCGGAGATAGAGGGCGAACAGGTGTGGCAGAACACCCCCTACGCAGAGATTCATCTGGATGTGGAAAAAATAGATAATAATGTATTCCACTCCGCGCGTCTATCTCGCCGCACCCCTGTTCTCCGATGGGGAGTGCAGATACAATGTGTTCGTCCGTGATCAGCTTGTCACCGCGGGGTATGAGGTCTATCTTCCACAGGAACAGGGCGAAGTGGCCCAGAATCGATCCCTCGAGGATGATCGATGCATATTTCATCGACATCTTCAGGCACTTGACCGTGCACATGTGGTAATCGCCATCTGCGATGGACCGGATGCCGACTCAGGCACCTCGTGGGAAGCAGGATATGCATTTGCAAGGGGGATTCCTGTGATCGTCCTCAGGACAGATAGTCGCATGATCGGTCGTGACCGGAGAATCAATCTGATGCTCGAACAGTCCTCCCACTTGGAAACATCGCTTGCCACCCTGCTACTCCATCTGAAGAACGTCATGCCAGATGCGTGATCTGCGGAAAGAAGGTGACGCTCCCGTTATATCTACCGGGATTGTTGCCCGGCACTTCTTTCCAGGATTCTGTGTTCCGGAAGAGAAACCGTGCCCATTACCCGAAGTTTTTTTCCATCCAGGGAGCAGAGGACGGCATGGCTTCCGGGAGGATGAACCAGGGGCTTCTCCAGGGCGATGGTGATTCTGCCGGTATGCCCTCCTGCTGCGGACTCCACGGCCAGGACCCGAGAAGGAATAAACTGCATCCAATGTCCGATGTGGATTACCATTCCTGCCTTGACGGGCTGCTGCCAGTACGGGAACAGATTAATCTCACCTGAGATCATCGAGGTCGTGGACAGGGAGGTGTCATTCGTGAGTACGTCTCCGCGATTCAGATCCTCCAGTGCGATATTCTTTAAGGCCAATCCCACCCGGTCTCCTCTCCCCGCCCATTCCACATCGTCATCATGCTTCTGAATGGACCGAACCTGAGCGGAAAGCCCACCCGGGAGTACGGTGAGAATATCATGATGCAACAGCGTCCCATGGACCACACTCCCGAGGACTACCACCCCGATCCCCTTGACCGGAAAGAAATGATCGACGGCCACGCTGCAGGACATCCTCTGCTCCTGTTCGGAAGGACGTATAGGATTTCGCCTGCTCGCTTCATCCAGGAGGATCTCCCGCAGGAGGATTGGATTCTCTTCCATCCACCGATATCGCTCCACAACCGACCCACGGATCACTCTCTTAACCTGATCTGCATCGACGTAAATACCCGGGATAAGGAACCCCTCCTTTACACCGGATGCTTCAAGCATGAGAATGGTCTCACCAAACTGGGGGGTGAGCGCATCTACCATCAGAATCGCCATATCACAGAGAGAAACGGAGTAAAAAAGAGATGACAGCCGTTCTGGATACCGGGATGGCTCTAGGAGGGTGAGTGTGGTATCCCCCCGCTTTACGTTGTACAGAGTAATATCCGAAGCGGTCCCTTTCTTTCCAAGGAGCGCGCCATATTCGGGACGTCCGAGTACTGCGATATTCAGGTTTCCCATGCTATTCCAGCAGGTTGTGCCTTCGACCCTGATAGAGGTTGTGGAGGGGGCTCAGCGTCCACCTCCGCACCCACCCCCAAATCCTCCACCGCCCCCGAACCCGCCGCCACCGCCAAAACCCCCACCGCCCATTCCCCCGGCACTTGCGGGGGGGTGGAATGCAACAATGGGTACGAACGCAAAGGCAGGATAGAGGGGAACACCCACAGCCTGCACATTCACCTTGAGGGTCTTCATGGCGGTGGCCACTTTATCTCCCACCCCCAGAGCGGTTCCGTACACGAGCCATTCTCCCCACATGGAGAGATCTTCCGGCTCATACTGGCGGATGAGGGCGAGATCGGATAGAAACTTACGAAATGCATCCCACTCTTGTTTCTCACGGAATGAATCTCCCTTCCAGTGTCCAAACAACGTGGAGGGAAATACCGCGGCGATGCCTACCTGCACCATGGCGAGTATGTACAGCACTATCGCCGGTACAAGCACTGGAACCGAAAGAGGCGCGATTACTGCGAGGAGGATAGAGATCCCTGCTGGAATCGCTCCCAGAAATAACAGGGGAAGCACGAACGAACGGCCATCCACGATATACTGATAGACGATGGATTTATCTACCTGGTGCATCACGCCTGCAAGACTGGCCTGGTACTGGGTAAGCGTGCGGACAAGTGCGGGATCTTTACCCGCGTTCGCGGCCTGATCCCGTAGACGTTCGGTGTCCACGATGTCTCCTTCACTCATATTCCTGAGGAGATTGAGTACCCGTCGTTCATAGGTATCATCGCTGGTTTTCTCAAGGATTTGTATGGTATACCCCTTCTGTCCCTCCTTTTCGGTCATGTGAATCAGGTTCCTGCGGTGAAGGTCAAGAACCGTCGCGTAAAAACCGTCTTCATCGAAGTCGAGAGCATCTTTCTTGAACAGGAGATTGACCTGCCATGGCTTGAGGCTAGGATTGGGAACATAACTTAAAAAATCCGGTACCGTGCTCTCCTTCTCCCTCCCGTACCGTAGGTAGACAAGGAGTAGCAGGAAGGGCATTCCGATGATTAACACTACCCCGGCGTACGTGAGGACGATCCCGGCTTGATAAGGCAGATTGTAGAATAGGTTAGCCCGTTCCGTCTGGCCTCGGACATCTGCGGTTAATGCGGGGAACCCCGTGGACGCATTCACATATTCAGGAGAGAGTAGGAGCTCCACCTCGAGAATTTCGTTCTGATTAAGACTACCCGAAAGAACGAACTCATCTGCCTGGCGCTGAATCGTGAGTGAAGGAGGATGGGGATAAATTTGTTCCACGTATGCGGCGAAGATATGTATCTCTACCTGTTGTATCCGGGGATGATCGGTTCCCAGAAACTGGATATTTATATGGCTGCTGTCTGCGTCATACTGGACCGGAGGGTGGATCACGTAGTGGGCAGTGACGGGATAGATCCCCGGGGCATAGTAGGAAGGACTGTACGCTCCGACTTCATTCTGGAAAGCAAGGGAAGAGATCTCAGGAATATACCGATCCCCACCTGCGGTAAATATCTCCACCGACCCCTGGTAATTCTTCGCATAGGCATAGGTGCCGCCGGGCGAGGATACGTCTTCCAGTAGCAAATAGGGGGAATTCAGGGGGGTAAATGAGAGGGGAGCATTCCAGTACCGGAACAGCATGTGGTACTGGTTATCCGATAGAACATGGGCAGAGACGATTTCCTCAAAACTACCATTTACCGCAAGGGATCCCACATAACGATCCCACACGAGATCTCCTTGCGTCAGCGTTGGCAGAACAACAATGAGGCCGATTCCTAACAGTCCTAAAATTAGGGTGATGCCCACGAGAAGGGCAATCTGGCGGTTCTCGCTCATTGCATTAGAATTCAATCTTGGGAGGCTGCGCGATCTGTTCCTCAAACTCCAGGTAGGTGAGTTTTCCCAGCCCGATCATTCGTCCAATAAAATTGGAGGGAATGGTCTCCAGCATGATGTTGAACTGCTGGCAGATATTATTGTACGTGTATCGCTGGCGGGCGATCTCGGCCTCGACACTTTTAACGGAATCCATCAAACTGGTTACGGTGGTGGATGTCTTCAGATCGGGATATGCTTCCGCAACCGCGAATAGATTTCCCAGAAGAGCGCGGGACTCCCGTTCTACCTGTGCCACTTCCGCAGGACCCGCTTCGGGTTTGAGTACACTGGCACGCAGGCTCGTAACCTTCTCAAACGTCTCTCGCTCGAATTTCGCGTAACTCTTTACCGCGCCCAGCAGCTGCTCGATCATGTCCAACCGTTTCTTCATGGCGACTTTGATCTGTCCCAGGGTGGCGTCTGCCGAATTCTTTAAGGTGAAGAACCGGTTGTAGATGCTGATATACAATACCACAATGGCCACAATGATGATCAGGATCACAATGGCGGCGATGATTGTCAGCAAATCCATACAACATGGTGCAGTGTAGAAAGATAAGTAATTATTCTCGGTAACCACTTCCGCAATATACAAGATTCGGGTCCGCCCGTTCTATCCGGAATCTGCCCGGAAAATTGTCTCGTAGGATAGGTTCATTCTTATCACCGAACAACAGTGAAGAAGAAATCTCATGGTGAGGCCCCGACGGCACAACTCCGGGATGAATGAGTATCTTCCCATGTCCCGGCAGGAAGCCGCGAAGAAACACATCGACCAGTTCGATGTGATCCTGATCAGTGGAGATGCGTACGTAGATCATCCCCTCTTCTGCACCGCGATACTCGGAAGGGTGCTGGAAAACCGTGGTTTTTCGGTGGGAATCATCGCACAACCCGACTGGAGAACCCCTTACGATTTCCAGCGACTGGGTGCTCCAAGACTCTTTTTCGGGATCACCAGTGGGAATGCAGATTCGATGGTTAACGCGTTTACCGCCAGGAAGATGAGGAGACGCAGGGACGTCTACTCTCCAGGGGGAGTCCCGCGGAGGCCGGACCGGGCAACCATTGTTTATACCCAGCAAATCCACGCCCTGTTTCCCCATACTCCGGTGGTAATTGGTGGGATCGAAGCCAGTCTGCGAAGATTTGCCCAGTATGATTACTGGGAAGACCGCGTTCGGCAGTCCATCCTTGCTGATGCACCCGCAGATCTGCTGGTATTCGGCATGGGAGAACGCCAGATACTTGAAATCGCCAACAGGCTGGATCAAGGGATGGGGTTTTCGGATCTTACAGGAATTCCCGGTCTTGCCTGGAAAATGAGTCCGTCATCCTGGCGTGAGCATGGAGATGCACAAGACTGGATACAACTTCCTGGTTACCCGTCAGTCTCGGAGAATCGCAGGGAGTATGCGAAAGCGTTTGCCCTCCATTATCGGGAACAGGATCCCATACGGGGCAGAACGCTGGTTCAGGTGCATCCCAAAACGGTTATCATTCAGAATCCCCCTGCCGCTCCGTTAACGACGGAAGAGCTGGATCAAATCTACGAGCTCCCATTCACCCGCCGTGCGCATCCATCCTACCAGGAACCAATTCCCGCTCTTGACCCGGTGAAATTTTCTGTGGTCAGCCATCGTGGTTGTTTCGGCGGTTGCTCGTTCTGCGCTCTCACCCATCACCAGGGCCGAATTATCCAGAACCGATCCGAAGCCTCTCTGGTCCGCGAGGTGGAGGCATTTACCCGAAGGAAAGACTTTCATGGGGTGGTGAGTGATGTCGGAGGACCTACGGCGAACATGTACCGGGCTTCCTGTCAGAGATGGCTGAAGGAAGGTGCCTGTTTCGACCGTTCGTGTTCGGTGTCCTGTCCTTCCCTGAAAGTGGATCTGAGGACCCAGGTCGCTCTTCTCAGAAAGCTGCGCTCGATACCGGGCGTTAAGCACGTGTTCATCGGTTCCGGTATCCGACACGATCTCGTCTGCGTGGATCCAGAACCCTATCTAGAGGAGATCTGTCGCTATCACATATCCGGTCATCTAAAAGTGGCACCGGAACATATCTCAGATTCAGTCACTTCCCGTATGCGAAAACCCAACCATGAGACGTTCGATGCATTTCAGATACTCTTTGCCCGTGCGGTATCGAGGTCCGGCAAAAGAATGTTCCTTCTTCCATATTTCATGTCCGGTCATCCGGGATGCACCCTATCAGACATGATCCTACTCGCGGAATATATGCGAGACCACCGCATGTATCCGGAACAGGTACAGGATTTCACCCCAACTCCCATGACCGCCTCCACCACCATGTATTATACCGGTTTGGATCCCTTTACTCTGGAGCCCGTCTATGTACCAGGAGAACGGGAGAAGCGTGTACAGAGGGCGATTCTTCATTTCCGCGATCCTCGCAACGTTCGTTTGGTAAAAGAAGGACTAGTACAAGAAGGAAGGATGGATTTAATCGGTAACCGTCCAGACTGCCTCATCCCCAGCCGGAGGGCGGAGGATGTTCAGAAAGAGAACATGGGAACAAATCGGTGAATTCTATCGTGAGACTTTTCTAGGTACCCAATGATTATTGTCTCCGAAAAGAGAGATTCGGCGGGTTTGATGCATCTCCTTAGGAGATGGTGATATCGGAAGAACGGGAGACCGAGACTTCCCTTTGGCCGCGATATACCTGCACCACACCATATATCCGCACCCGGGATCCCGTCACAATCGTCTGCTGTGAGGCCACGGATGCGGGGATGAACACCGGTACTCCCTGCACCTGCAGGATCTTATGGCCGCCTTCCTGTGTCGTGGTGATGCGGTCCACGGTGCCCTCGATCCATACCAGTTTCCCTTCCGGAACTTCGGCAGAGTACGGCGCGGCGAACGGTCCGTTTCCCAGCCCAGAAAGGACCAGGTGTGCTACAGAAATTACACAGATTACCAGAATCAGGAGAAATACAGCCTGTTTTTCCTGACGTTCCATCAAGTTTCAGATGGGATCTGGAGTCCTAAATAACCGACAGATTCATATGTTAACAACGTTAATTTATAGGTATGCAAAATATCCACCTACCGCCTTCCTCGAGGACCCTGTTTGGTCTGTTCAAGGATGGCATGCAACTGACATACAAGCAACTGGTGGCTCAGAGCGGCCTGCCTCCCCGGACAGTCCGTTATGCACTCAAGAAATTGAAGGATAACGGCCTGATCGCGGAAAAGTTCAACTTCCAGGACGCGAGGCAGATTATCTACCTCAAACGCCCCCTCGTAACCGCAACCGCTTGAATGGCTTGGTAGCCATCCCTCTTTTATCGCCGGATTCTGAAAAGGTACCATCCTGACAGGACCGCGATCGCAACAATTGCTACTGCGATTTTGGTGAGATCCATACCTCCCGAAAGTGTGCTCGAAGAGGCATTCCAGTCGTCTTCAAAGACCGAAAGATAATACGCACCGGAACCCGGATGATCGATAATTACCCCGGCCTCCCGGTTGAACGAAGGGGACTGTTCGTTCCAGTTGATGCTGCTGATGAGCACCCGGGACCCATCTACAATCACCCCTTTGTTGTGAATCTTATCCAGATTATTCCTCTTTAGATCCGCACACCGCGCAGAAAGTGGAATCCCCTCCGATCTCGCTACTCGGTTGATATATGCCGCCATTTCATCATTATCTTCGGATCCTTCCGTGTTAAACCAGGAAGAGTCCAGCAGTACCCGTACAGATACTCCCCGCCTCGCGGCCTCGATCGCCTCCTGCAGGTACGGGTTGGGTGAACCGCGGGAGTAATTCTTGATATAGGCCTGTTCGATATCCACTGTACGGGTCGCTTGCCGGATCATCTCTGTAATGAGTTGACTTGAGTCCGGGGCTAGTACGGTCGTAATCCGGGCGCCAGAAAATTCCTGTGCGGGAAATTCCACAGTGTAGGGATCCGGATTGGTCGGCGGGCAGATTCGGGCCGTAGGATAGAATGGCAGAATATCCTCACCACGGGTGTCCCAGTCAAAGACCTGCTGGAAATATGCCGCCGCCCGTGGATCCTGGATATATACCCCCAGCCACGGTTCCCAACAGTCCCGCTGAGCGGAAATCCATTATCATTGAAATTTTCACTCGTGAGCAGGACGCCATCAGCATCAACGATCATATACTTCGCGTGATCGAACTGATACTTGGCGTGCGTGGTTCCATTCGTCTGCATCAATCGGAGCGGCACCCTGACATCGGAAAGGGTTCGCAAGGCGCAGTGTTCCTCTGTGAGGATTCCTCCCACAGGTCCACCTTCCAGGAGAATATTCTCCTCTATCCCCCGAGATCGCGCTCCGATAAGCAGGGATGCCATCCCCATACTGGAAAACTCATACACATTCACCTGAAGACGTTGCTCTGCGTCTGAGACCGCTTGGGAAAACACCGGATAGGCACTATCGGGAGAAACGAACGCGGTAAGGGTTACATTTTCCACAGTGAGGGGGGTAAACCGTGACTGCCCGAGGGAGAGCGGACGAGGATCCCATCCCTCCTCCCCAAGAAAATGGATCTGACCCTCCCGCGCCGTTACCATATCCGGCCACGATATCTCCTGAATCAATTGCCCATCCT
>JBAIXL010000131.1:0-1587 GCA_037916685.1 Methanolinea tarda | reverse complement strand
CCCATCACCTTCGGCCTGAAAATGGCCCTCTGGTATGACGAGACGAAGCGGAACCTTCACCGGATGGAGCGAGCCAGAGAAGCGATCTCGGTTGGCAAGATCTCGGGGGCTGTTGGGACCTTCGCCCATATTCCTCCTTCCGTGGAGACGTATGTCTGCGAGCACCTGGGCCTCAGGCCCGCGACCATCTCGACGCAGATCATCCAGAGGGATCATCACGCGGAATATTTTTCGACCCTGGCCCTTCTGGCTTCCTCCATCGAGAAGTTTTCCGTGGAGCTGAGGCACCTTCAACGGACGGAGGTGCTGGAAGCCGAAGAATATTTCTCCAAGGGGCAGAAGGGGTCCTCGGCGATGCCGCACAAGCGGAACCCCGTCTCCGCGGAGAACCTCTCGGGGCTGGCCCGCCTGGTCCGTTCTTACAGCCTGGCGGCCATGGAGAATATTCCCCTGTGGCACGAACGGGACATCAGCCATTCGTCGGTGGAGCGGGTGATCGGTCCCGATGCAACGATCCTGATCGATTACATGCTCAGCCGCTTCTCAAACATCGTGGAACACCTCATCGTCTATCCGGAGACGATGAAGGCCAACCTCGAGAAGATGGGCGGGCTCATCTATTCGGAGGCGGTGCTTCTTCTCCTCACCCGGAAGGGGCTTTCCCGGGAAGAGGCTTACGCCGTGGTCCAGCGGAATGCCATGACGGTGTGGGAGCAGGGCGGAGATTTCAAGACGCTGCTCTCACGGGACAGGGACATCCAGCGGCTTCTCTCCTCCCAGGAGCTGGAGGCTGCATTCGACGTCCGCCATCAGCTTCAACATACGGACGAGATCTTTCGAAGGGTCTTCGGAGAAGGATGAGATGAAGCGAGACCAAAAATCCAACCCCAATCTGAAGGATCTCCTTCGCCTCAAGGAGCCCCAGGATCGAGGGGGCAAGAAGCCGACCCTGAAGAAGACGCACTTCACGATCTGGTACTTCCTCATCGCCTTCCTGATCATCCTCCTCATCCAGAACTACTTCGTCTCGAGGCGGGCGGAAGATGTCATCGCCTACAGCGAGTTCAAGGACAGCCTGCAAGCGGGAAAGGTCAGAGACATCGTCATCACCGACGAGTCGATCAGCGGCCTGCGGGACGTCAACGGCGGTCAGCGGCGATTCCAGACGGTCCGGGTCACGGACCCGGACCTGGTCAAGGAGCTGGACTCCCACCAGGTCAAATACACCGGAAAGGTTGAAAGCAAGCTGCTGATGAACCTCCTTTCCTGGATCGTGCCCCTGGTCTTTTTCTTTTTCATCTGGAGGATCCTGTTCTCCCGCATCGGCCCGGAGACGGGGGTCATGTCCTTCGGGAAGAGCCGGGCCAAAATCTACGCCGAGAAAGAGAAGAAGATCACCTTCCTTGATGTGGCGGGGATCGATGAAGCCAAGGACGAGCTGAAGGAGATCGTGGAGTTTCTCAAGAACCCGGGCAAGTTTCAGCGCCTGGGAGGGAAGATCCCGAAGGGGGTGCTCCTGGTGGGCCCCCCCGGGACCGGGAAGACGCTCCTGGCCCGGGCCGTCGCAGGGGAGGCCAACGTCCCCTT
>JBAIXL010000130.1:0-24783 GCA_037916685.1 Methanolinea tarda | reverse complement strand
GAGACCAATGTCGATGATGTAACCGGGGAGGTTCTTGGATATACCCTGGATCGCCTCATGGAGGAAGGTGCCCGAGATGCCTGCATCGTTCCCCTCCTGATGAAAAAAGGCAGACCGGGCCATATGTTGCGGGTGATCAGTGATTCTTCTCGATCGGATCACCTTGCGGCCCTTATGGCCACAGAACTCGGAACCCTGGGCATACGGAGATTCCCGGCCGTCCATCGCTTGGTCATCGAAAGAAGGGTCATCTCCGTCCCCGTTGAGATCCGGGGGGATACCCGCACGATTGAAATCAAGTGTAGCTGGAAGGGGAAGAGTCTCCTGGCACTGAAACCCGAGTACGAATCCTGCAAAACGTGGGCTTCGGAACTCGGTATGCCCCTGAGAGAAGTGATGCGGAGGGCTGAGAACGCCGCCTGGCTGCAGATACAGAAGGAGAGTCCATGAATTCCGTAAACTCCCGTGTGAGTACGGGATCGGCACCCCTGGATGACCTGCTGGGAGGAGGACTGGAAAGAAAGACGATCACCCAGATTTACGGGGAGCCCGGGAGCGGTAAGAGCACGCTGGTCCTCCTTCCTGTCGTGACCTGTCTGAAGGCCGGCCGGGCAGTGATCTTCTTAGATACCGAAGGTCTATCGGTGGAACGGTTCCGCCAGATCGCAGGAGAGGATGCAGAGAAGATCGCCTCCCGGCTGTATGTGTTTGAACCTTCTGATTTTGAACAGCAGGGTGTCCAGATCGCGGAATCCGAAAATCTGCTGAAAAAAGGAGGGATCGATCTTTTCGTTTTGGACTCCGCAACCGCACTGTACCGTACGGAGCTCGGACAGAGCCGGGAAGCACAGAGGAAGCTCGCCTCACAGATGATGTACCTGCTGGGGCTCTGCCGCCGGTATTCGGTTCCCGCGCTGGTCACCAATCAGGTGTATGTCGATCCGGAATCCGGAGAATTCCGGCCGATGGGGGGCCCGGTTCTCCAGCATCTCTGTAAAGCAATCATCCGCATAGATCGTCTGAATGGAATGCGCCGGGCGGTACTGGTCAAGCATCGGTCCCTGGCGGACGGTTCGTCATTCGATTTCGAGATAACCCAAGAGGGTATACGGAAAACCGAGATGGGGATAACAAGGACACGTCATCCCGCCGCACTTTAACGAGGGTACCACTATAGGGGACGATCTCCGCGGATCTGGCTTGAAAGGCTCAGTATTTTTTGTCGGGAGGTCTTCGAGAAGAATGTAGTATTTTGTTTGACTCCTCTGATGCAAAGAAGGGAGCCTCCCGTTTTCAGGGAATATTGATCGCACCTACAAAGACGGGTTCTGCAGGCCCCTCCAGGATCACACCCTCCTTAAGGTAAATATTCAGCGGACCCCCCTCGGTCTCGACCTGCACCGTCTCCCCGACCACACCCATGCGATGAAGTATCAGTGCTGACGCTGTTGCCCCGGTGCCGCAGGACAGGGTCTCACCCTCCACACCCCGTTCGAAGGTACGGATACGCAGGGCGTTTTCTCCGATATGCTGCACGAAATTCACGTTCGCTCCCTTGGGAAAAGACTCATGATGTCGGATGGGTGGGGCCTGTCCCGGCAGATCCATCTTCTCCACATCCTCGACTACGATGACCGCATGGGGTACTCCGACATTGACCGCACGGACCTCGAAACCACCGATGGTCTCCAGATACTCACCCTCACCTATCGCGGGGATCTCTTTGCGGTCATACCGGGGTGTCGGCATATCCACCGCAGCCATAAAGGTGTCGTCGTGATACCCCATGCGTACGGATATGATTCCGGCAAGGGTCTCCACTTTGCAGGCCTCCCGGACATACCCGCTATCCATCGCATACCGTACAAAACACCGGATACCATTTCCGCACATCTCCGCTTCACTGCGATCGGGCTGGAAGAGTCGCATTCTCAGATCAGCCTTGTCGGATGAGGATAGAAACAATACCCCGTCTCCCCCCACGCCAAACCTCCGATCACAGTAGAGGGCGGCAAACTCCCCTTTCATCTCGTCCGGGATGATGAGCCCCTCGATCTCATCCACGAGAATGAAATCATTTCCATTCCCCTGCAGTTTGGTAAAGAGTATCTCCATGGTCAGTCACCCCGACTCTGGCAGAAACGAGGTTTATCGTATTTTCCGCACATGTCGATCACACCTGATCTGGGTAATCTATTTCAAATTTTTTGTGAAATTCTTCCATGCTCCATCCCAGATAATCGCGGATGATGATATAGGCGAGGGTCGGGGGAAACGCTCCCTTTTCCGTAACGATTAGATCGATATACCGGGGAGGGGTGATGTCAAAGACCGGATTGCGTACCCGTACGTGGGACAATTCGGATCTGATCTTCTCGGAGAGTACTTCATTCGGGTCCCTTTCCTCGATCTCGATCGTCTCACCTAACAGGGTACGGGGGGCAAACTTATAGGTCTCTGCGGCCACCATGAAACTCGTCCTGGCCTCGTGAGCCGCGAGTGCGATGGGAGCGGTACCGATCTTGTTTACCACGGCCCCGTTGACCATCACCGCATCCGCCCCGACAATCACCAGATCCACCTCATTCATAAAATACCGGACTGCCGAATCGACGATGTACTGGGTCGATACACCGGCGTCATTTAGTGCACGGATGGTGATCAATCCCTGGTTCCCTGGCCGAACCTCGGTGGCGATAACCGTGATCTGTTTTCCGTCCCGGTGAGCGGTGGTGATACAGGCCAGGGCTGCCTCAGAGTTGCAGTGGGTCAGGATCACATCGCCGTCGGAGATGTGCCGGGCTCCAAATTCCCCGATCCGGTCCACGGCCTGAAGGGATTCCTGAATAAATTCCTCTGCCCTTGCCACCAGCCGCTGTTGTGCGATTTCTGCGTTTTCCGATTCGCCCAGCTCCTTCAGCACGTAATGGATGGCGTTAGGAAGCGATACTGCAGTGGGACGGGTGGCTATCAGGATTTCTGCGGCATGTTCCATGGATGAACGAAAGGCGACTATGTCAGTTACGGACTGCGAGAGTGCATGAGCTTTCAGCGCTTCGGCAGCGGCGCGGGCAATTCTCCCGGCCCCCCGGATCTCCATGCTCTTTATTTTCTTCGCGGTCTCAGTAAGCAGCATATCAAGATACTATCCAGAACAACAGCATAGAGCTTTGCAGGGGCGGGGAAGAGATGAGTGTGGCAGTGGTTTTTGATAGCGCCGGAACCCTGCTCCGGACCTTCCGGGTGGCGAAACAGATTGCCCGACAGGAAATGCTGATAGATGTGGAAACTACCTTGCTCACCTTCACCTCGGTGGATCGGGTACTTATCGTCCTCCACACTCACTCCCGGGACATCATGGGCGTGCCCTCCAACCGTTACCTCTCTGAGTATCTCAGGGAACAGCAGGTGGGGTTTGGAATCGCCTGCTCCCGCCGCGTGGTCACTGCAGACTCTATCCGTGAAATTCTCGAAACCGATCGAATTGCCCGCATTCAGGATCTTCAGGAATGTATTCAGACGGTGTGGGAGCACTGCCGTTCTCAAGCCCTGGTTGCCATGGATAGTGGAGCAATTGTCGATCTGCACACCAAGAGCATCGAGTATGTGATCACCTCGGGGGGAAAACCTTTTCCCGGCGCCAAGGAGACCATTACCGAACTTCATCAGCGGGGCATCCCGACATTCATCGCCTCGGGTGACCGGGCAGCGAAATTGGAACGGATCGCGGATCACCTGGGGATATCCCGTGATCGGGTGTTTGGGATCGCCACACCTCAAGTGAAAGCTCGCATTATCGACGATCTGAAACGCCAGTATGATGTAGTGATCATGGTGGGGGATGGGATCAATGATCTGGCCGCCTTTGCCCGGGCCGATCTCGCCATCCTGACCGAACAGCAGCGTGCCGAGAGGCCGCGGGAACTGTATGATCAGGCAGACTTTGTGGTGAAGAACGTCCGTGAAGTGAAGGACATCGTGGGACAGGTTTGCGCGACCGAGAAGACTCTCTGTGTCACCGATAAGAACGGGTATCCCCCGGGATCGCGTTGATTTTTTTGCCGAAATCCCTTCCAGGAGAGTCCTTGTCGCGGTATGTCCGAATATCCGTATCTCGTGATCTGGAGATGGATCCGATACTCACTCTATCCCATGACCCAAGATCGGTTATTCTATGATCCGGTTGTTCGTGACCTGGACTCGTTGTTCCAACAACTTAGACCTGCCCAGGTCGAAACCGCGATATCACGGAGAATGGTGTTCTGTTCAAAATTACGAGATCTGCTATTCGATTGTCATGAACCGCGCGTAAACAATCGTTAATTGGATGGATATAATAAAAACTATAATAACCGATTGCATACCCTCTTATCTATACGATTTCGATATCCGTACCCGGTGTCACCCCAGAAGTACCGAGGAAAGGACATCGCGTGAATGTACTCGTGTAGAGACCGTACATAGGAGAATCATACTGGTAAAAGGAGAGCTGGATGGCGCCGCTTATCACAATAAGAAACCTCCGCATGGATTTTGAAGGGAATACCGTATTACGTGATATCAATTTTGAAATTGGGGAAAGCGAGGTCATCGGAATCATCGGGAGAAGCGGAGCAGGAAAAACCGTCCTCATGCACCTCATACGGGGCGTCGACCAGCCTCCCACTTCCGGCAAGATCATCTACCATATTGCAGCCTGCGACCGCTGTGAATGGGTGGATATACAGAGCAAGGCGGGTACTCCGTGTCCGGCATGTGGTGGTGACCTGCATCCCGTCGATGTCGATTTCTGGGCCGACGTGAACGAATCGATGAAACGGAGAATTATGCGGCGGACTGCGATCATGTTCCAGAGAACTTTTGCTCTCTATGGAAATGACCGGGTCATAGAAAATGTGCTCCGTGCTCTGGATGATATTGACTATCCACCGGACAAGGCAATCAATCATGCCGCAGATCTTCTTGATGAGGTACGCCTCTCCCATCGCATGATGCATATCGCCCGGGATCTCTCGGGCGGAGAGAAACAGCGGGTGGTTCTGGCCCGGCAGCTGGCAAAGGAACCGTTCATGCTGTTTGCCGATGAGCCAACCGGAACGCTGGATCCGGAGACGGCAAATCTGGTGCACGAAATGCTCCGGGATGCGGCGAAATCCAAGGGAATGGGCATGATCGTCACCTCCCACTTCACTCAGGTCGTGGAGGATGTGGCAGACCGTGCGATCCTGCTCACGGACGGCGAGGCGACTATGATGGGAAGTCCGGCCGATGTGATCGCGGAATTCATGAAAGGATTTTCCGACGCAGAGAAGTACACCAAGGCCGAGTTTGGTCAGGACATCGTCATCGCCCGCGATGTGGTCAAACGCTACGTTTCTGTCGATCGCGGGGTGGTAAAGGCGGTAAACGGGGTCTCATTTGAGATCCCGGCCAAAGAGATTTTCGGAATCATCGGAAAGAGCGGGGCGGGAAAAACTACCATGAGCCGGATCATCGCCGGAATCATTGAACCCACCAGCGGTGAACTGAATATACGGATCGGAGATGAATGGGTGGATATGACCAAACCTGGCATCGAGGAGCGTGGCCGTGCCAAGAGTTATATCGGTTTACTTCATCAGGAATATGATCTGTATCCACACCGCACCGTACTGGATAACCTTACCGATGCAATCGGTCTCGAATTTCCCAAGGAACTCGCAATACGAAAGGCGATTATCACCCTCCGCATGGCGGGATTCGATGAACAGAAATCGAGAGAGATCCTGGACCGGTACCCCTCCCAGCTCAGTGAAGGAGAGCGTCACCGTGTGGCTCTCGCCCAGGTCCTCATCCGGGAACCCCGCATCGTGATCCTCGATGAACCCTCGGGAACCATGGATCCCATCACCAAGCTGGATGTGAAACACTCCATCCTCACCTCCCGGAATGAGATGGACGAGACATTTATCATGGTCTCCCACGACATGGATTTCGTGAAAGATATCTGCGATCGCCTGGCCCTGATGCGGGGCGGAAAAATTGTCGAGATCGGACCCACAGAGGAGATTCTCGCCAGTCTCACCGATGAAGAACGGCAGGTAATGGGAAAGCCCGGCGCCTGAATGGAGGCGTGTCTCCATGGAGATCCATCTCGATGGAAAGAGGATGGAGGTCAGGGAAGAAACCACTCTGGGCGCCCTATTGCCGGACCGGGATCTTCGATGTGCCGTCGCAATTATACGCCCAGCAGAGGCCGCACAGGCAAAGACTCCATTCATTCGTTTGGTGACAACGAGGGGGGAGGTGGTGGTCGAGACCACGGATCCCCGTTTCGCCCAGATCGAGAATGTAGAGACCGATCGGCATCTCCGCGTGCAGTGGGAGGATCGATACGCGGTTGCCTTTGGTCCTTTTTCCGGTGATTTTTCTCCTTCCCGAATGGCCGCTTCCTACGATAGGGGAGATGTGATACTGGGATGCGGTGGGTACGATCCCAATCGCTCACTGTTGATCTTTTCACGCATGCGACATCAGGCCGATCACGGTGCCTCTGTGGATGGAGGGATCCTGGGGAAGGTGGTCAGTGGGCGAGGGGTGCTGGATACCTGGAAATCCGGTGATGAAATCTCTTCCATGGAACGGATGATCTCCTGGGAGGACCGGACACGTTCCTTCACCACGACCGAGGGAAGCCTCATCCTGGAAGAAGGTATGCAGATTATCACCTACGTAGGAGGGACCGCCCAGGGATGCGGAGTGGACTCGGTGGATACGACCGGAGCCCAGAGTGTGGAACACCTCCTGCTGGTTCTGAAGGATCATCATTTTGGGGTGAACCGGACGACCAGCACGCATATCCGCGACTGCCGGGTCAGTCCTCTGGATGTGCCCCCTGCGGTAAAGTATCCCCGTCGGGAAGGGGCGATCACCGTCCGAACTGTAGGGCCTTCTCGGGGGTGCGTATACATATACCGTGCCGATGTCGCCAGCCATCCCACCCACACCGTTGTCGGGCAAGTAACCCACGGGCTCGAGCTGGTGAAACTGGCGAAGGAGGGCGACCTTCTTTGCATTCAGTTCTATCCCGAACGCCTGGATATGGTGGGAATGTCCCTGTCTGAAGGCATCCAGGCCGCCCAGAAAAGAGGCGTAAGTGTTCAATCCGACGGCTCCCACGGGGAGTATGTCATCGTAGATCAGGAGCCCCAGACCACGCTGGAGGTACTCAAAGAGAAGAAAATCCAGTTCATCACAGCTCCGCGGGAGAAAGTCGTCGCGGTCCGGATTGACGATCAACATGCACCGATCACCTCCGCGATCTTCCGGGATATGACCGGTCTCCGCTTCCGATCGATCGGGAAACTCTCGGTTTTTTTCACCTTTGAGGACGTGGTATTGTTCAAGTCTCCTCTGACCGGGCAGATAAAGATCATCCCCGAAAATACCCCATCTTCCGAGGTTCCTGCGAACCAGATCGGTGTCACCAATGACGTTCGCAAGGGATCGGGGACCATCGGCGTACGCTTATCGGATAACAGTGAATTCGGGCCCACAGGAGAACCGTTCGAGGCGACCAATCTGGTGGGGACCATCCTCGAACCTGAAAAATTAGAACATCTCCGCGAGAAGGAGATCCTGTACATCCGGGAGATCTCGTCATGAAAGAATATCAGCCCGCACAGCAGGGGACCGTGACCATGTACGTTTTTGTGGACTCCCCGGATATGACCCCGGAAGAGGTGGCATTGAAAGCGTACGAAATATCCGGGGGAGTGATGATCAAGGAGACGTGCTTCGGTTTGCAGGTGTCTGGAAAGCCGCGGGAGGTCGTAGACCTGATCCATCGGATCCGTGAGTTTGATCCCAGCCACATTTTTATAAAAGACAGGGGATTTCCTCCGGGTGACCCCCGCCGGTGCCGGGCGAATTTGGGCGGGGCGAGGCCAGGATTTCACGGTCATGAATTCGAGGTCCCGTTGCTACGGTATGTGTCTCACGGCCTCGAAACCCTGAAGGAAAAGTCTGTCGAACCGATGAGGGTAGAAAAGGAGGAAAAACTCGATGCCCATCTCCTGCGGAAAATGATGGAGTCCTGACATGGCAAAAGTTCTCATTTACCCTATGACGAGTCTCATTCTCTCGGATATGGTGGAGAGGTTCGGACATGAACCCCTGGGTTCAGCCCTGGCTATCCGGGAACGAATCCAGACCGCGAGTGTGGAGTCTCCACCCCTTCAGATCACTCCCGAAGAACCCAAGAAGGGACTCCGTTATGCGGCGGTGGAGGTACCGAGTGGAGTGCGGGGCCGTATGGCGATTCTCGGTCCCAAGATTGAGGAAGCGGATGCCGCCATCATCATTACGGATGCCGATTTTGCCTTCGGATGCATGGGATGTGCCCGTACCAATGAATTGATCAAATACCTGATACGAAACCGCCCGATTCCTGTCCTCGATCTACGGTATCCCACCAGTGAGGAGGAAGGAGAGCGGTTCGTCGCGGCTTTGAAGGAATTTCTGGTGTCCCTGGGAGGAACACCCTCATGACCGCACCCGTGCGGATTGCCCAGCTTTCCTGCGGTCCTGAATACAGCGGGATTCAGGCGGAGATCGATGAAGCGGCGAAGGCGGTTGGAGCCGAGATATTTCACCCAGACATTGCCCTAAAGGACATCACACGGGATTTCCGCCTGTTCGGACTTGAAGTGGCCAGCCCGGATCTGCGTCTATCCATCGCACGAGCGAAGGCACTGGTGGAAGGACGCATCGAGGCGGATGCGGTCTTCATCTGTACCTGTTTCCGGTGTGCCGAGGGTGCCATTGTCCGAAACGAGCTCAGACGGTATATCCACGACAACTCGATGCTTCCTGTGGTCAGTTATTCGTTCACCGAACGAACAACCGCCGGGACACTACTCACCCGGATGGAGGCACTGACCACGATTGCCCGTCGCAGAGCGCTGCTGGCACGGGAAACACAGGAAGGGATCACCCTGGGGGTGGATAGCGGGTCCAGCACGACGAAGGCGATCGTGATGAAGGACAATGCCATCATCGGAAAGGGATGGCTTCCCACCACCGAGGTGCTGGGGAGTGCAGATGCGGCGGTGAAGGCAGCGCTAGAAGAGGCGGGGATCCGGCGGGAGGATATCCAGGCCGTGGGTACCACGGGATACGGGCGATACCTGGTAGGAAATCATCTAAAGGCGGATCTGATCCAGGAAGAGCTGACGGTGAACTCCAAAGGGGCGGTCTACCTCGCCGATCGGCAGCACGGTAATTCTACTGTGATAGACATCGGCGGCATGGACAACAAGGCGATATCGGTTCACGATGGCATCCCGGGCACCTTCACGATGGGCGGCATCTGTGCTGGAGCAAGTGGCCGTTTCCTGGAAATGACCTCAAAGAGGCTGGGCGTGGATATCACCGAACTCGGGCCCCTGGCGATGAAGGGTAAGAGCCAGAGTGTGCCCATGAACAGCTACTGCATCGTCTTTGGAACGCAGAGTCTCGTCAACGCCCTTGCGGCCGGTAGCACGCCGGAAGATGTGGCCGCAGCGGCATGCCACAGCGTCGCGGAGCAGGTGTTTGAGCAGCAGCTGCAGGAAGTCGAGATCAAAGAACCGGTGATCATGGTGGGTGGAACTTCGTTAATCGAAGGTCTGGTGTATGCCATGGGAGACCTGCTTCAGACCAAGATTGTGGTTCCCCGGTACTCTCAATTCATCGGGGCGGTCGGATCTGCCCTCCTGGCCAGTGGATTTATACGGGGAGAGTAGATGGACTCTCTGGAGTACTTTCAGGTAGAAAGCCCCGAGACTACCGGAGCCGAGTACTACCGCAAGATCGTGGGAACAGTACTCCAGGACCTGGATCTGTTAAAGATCATCAGCCGACTGCACGTGTTCATTGATCCTCGCATACCGGTGTTTGTGGCCGTGGGAGTGATCCGGAAACTGCCCTCGCTGATACGGGTGAAAGACACCGGAGGAGTAAAGATCGAGGGTAATGAGGCCACCATCTCCATCACAGACGAAACCTACCTGGCCCCGTTGCTTTCCGCTCTGGCTGCCCGCTTCGGAAAAGACAACATCGATCAGCCGGATCGTTTCACGGTCATCATCTCCTCGAAGGAACCCATTCCCGATGATTTCGATGAGATGGCCGTCGCGGATCCCCGCGAGGGCATCTATCGTGATCTCGTCTATGCGCTCCAGTACATGGCTCCGGAGGGCTTCAAGGTACGGAGACAGGACATCCAGTCTGACCGGTTCTGGTATGTGGCCAGCGAAGACACCCTCGATGAGGAAAAAGTCCGAACCCTGGTTCGGGAGAAATTTGCCTTGATGGGAGTATCCTATGATCTTTGAACCCATTACGTACAGCGGTGGGGTGTACCGGCATGAGGAGATGACGGAGCTGATCGAGGATCTGGGGGGCTATATCATCCAGAGACAGGTGATCGCCGGTGATGTGATCATCCAGGCGATGGTGCCTCGGGAGGACATCGAGCAACTGAGGGCGGTGGCCCGGCCCTTGATGGGGACTATCACGATCTCACCTCTGGTGGGGACCGAAATCGCGATCGTCAGCACGAGTCTCGAGATCCATCACCTCCCTCACACTTCCTGCGACGTAGGGGAATACCTGCGCCGATACGGGGCGAAGACCAATATGGTGGGGCTTGCCCGAGGATTCGGGAAGCGGATCGCCAATCTGACCGTGGAAGAGCGGGACATCATCAATGAACATGACTGTGTGATCTACCTTCTGGGCAATTTTGAGGAGTGCATTCAGAAAAAATTTCCCGTCCTCCGCAGAGGGGTGCAGATTCCGATTGTCCTTACTGGTGGACCTTCCCGAGACGCGCTGCAGCGAATCGTTGACCCCCCCGTGGAAGGATATGTGGGGGGAATCGGGCGTCTGATGCACCGGTACCGAAAACCAGAAGAAATCGCGAAACTGGAGGAGATCGTCGCTGAGGTCTCCCGGGTACTGGATCAGAGACGGGTTGAAATCGCCAAAGATCCTCCCTCCATATCTCCCCCAAAACTGATGGAAGTGATCCGGGACGAAGTGGATGCGATACACGAGGTGACGTCCCCCACCCCCCTCACGGTACAGATGACCGGCCTGCGAGTGAAGCTACCCTATGAGGGGTACGCCCAGACTCTCCGGGAAGTGGAGATCGAAGGAGGGATTCGTATCGGGGATATCGCGGAGGTGCTCCCATCAAGGATGCGCAATTACATCATTGTGCGCATCAAACCGTACTCCGAAACCAAAATCGTAGTGTGATCTATGGAATTTGAGGATACCCTGGAAAAGATCCTGGATCGAGGATCAAGGAAGACCGCGGAAGACTGGCTTAAGGCGATCAATCAGGAATATGGGAGAGTCCCTCTGATCTTTGAACGGATGGCGGAACGCCCCGAAGTCCTGATCTCTCACCTCCTGTACAAGAACGCGATCACCGGCGCCGGATCGCTGGATCCGAAACTGGTAGAATTGATCAGCCTTGCGGTGGGATCGGCGCTCAAGTGCCGCCATTGTGTGGATTATCATATCCGGGCCGCATTACGAAAGGGAGCCACCCGGGACGAAATTCTGGAGGTCATCCTGATCGCCGGTCTGACTGCGAATGCTGCGGTCCTCGCGAACGCCTACCGTGTGATGAGGGATGCGGTACAGGAAAAAGATTGTGAAGGGACCTGCGATATCAACGGTGTCCATCTGGGAGAATAACCGTACTCTCTATTAAACCTCCCCAGTACGCGGTGAGCCGGAACACTTTTTTTCTTTAGCCGGATAATTCCCGTGCCCTCGATTCTCCGGCCAACCAAGGAATGACCAATTCTCTCTTTGGGATCCCCGACGATCGGTACGTCGCCCCCCTGTCTTTTCAGTCTGCTGAAAGATTGTTATTTATACCGGAATGGGCAATGGTCAGTCACCCATGCTGGGCGCAGATTCCATGATAAGGAATAAGGGAAATCGGGACCCCGGGAGATGATCAGGAATGGCAAAAGTATGCTTTGGTTTTGAGGTCCACCAGCCATTCCGGCTGAACAACCAGTTTGATGCAGACGTCTATCGAAAACAGAAACATGTCGAAGACCTGTATTTCAGCAGCGGAAACAAAGAGATCCTGGAGAAGGTAGTACAAAAATGCTACCTCCCTGCCACGGAGATTCTGCTCACCAATCTGGATCAGGGATTCCGTTGTGCAATGAGCCTCTCTGGAACGGTGATCGAACAGCTGGAGCGGTGGGGAAAGGATGCCCTGGACTTGTTCGGTCAGGTGGCCGTGCACAAGAACGCAGAGATCCTCGGCCAGACGTATTATCACAGCCTTGCCAGCCTGTTCTCCGATCCAGAGGAGTTTGAGGAGCAGATCATCCTCCATAAGAGGCTGATGAAGGACACTTTCGGTATTGAGCCACGGATCGTCGAGAATACGGAATTCCTCTTCAACGATGCCATCGCGGTGGCCGCCCGGAAGCTCGGTTTCTCTGCCATGTACACAGAGGGTGTCGACCGCATTCTCGGTTGGAGGAGTCCGAATTTTCTCTATTCCTGCAATGGATTGAAACTGCTTCTCCGGAACTGCCGTCTGTCCGATGACATCGCCTTCCGTTTCACCAACCGTTCATGGGATCAGTACCCGCTCACCGCCTCCACCTATGCAGGATGGATCGCCGCCACGCCCGGGGAATGCGTGCAGGTATTCATCGACTATGAGACGTTCGGCGAGCATCAGTGGGCAGACACCGGTATTCTAGAATTTCTCCGCTGGCTCCCGGAAGAACTTCTCCATGCGGGCGTGGATTGCATCACTCCCTCCATGGCCGCTGAGGCAGATCCCTGCGAAGATCTTCGTATAGAAGATACCATCTCGTGGGCCGATCTCGAGAAGGATACCTCCGCATGGCTGGGAAACTGCTGGCAGAATGCCGCCTTCCGGGCGATGGAACGGGCTCCACCTCTGGTAGCGAATCGCACCCTGTGGCGGTATCTCACCACCAGTGACCACTTCCATTACATGGCAGCCAAATTCGGGTCGTGTGAAGCGGTACATTCTTATTTCCGCCATGAAGCACCCGAAAAGGCCTTCAACACCTACATGCGGGTGCTCTCCGACCTGGAGTACCGTTCGGCGTCCCTGTCGCGGAGGAAGGGGGCGATCCTGGCGCTGCGTACCCTTCCCCCGGATAAAGCCTTCCACTTCCACTCAGACTTTGGCTATACCGGCTATTCCGCGTTCAGCTTGGATGAATTCGCGGAACAGCTGGCAGTGGTTCCTGCTGATTCGTTAACCTACCATCTGCGGCGTGATGACTTCGCACGCTGGCTGGAGGATGTAATCGGAGATCCTCTTCTCGCCCGTGAAGTGAAAGGGAAGACTCTCCGGTACGAGATCGCGGAGGCGGTCGATACGCGAAGGAGATACCAATGGAATCGCTTAAAATAGCTTTTTTCTGCTGGGAATCATTGTATACAGACCGGGTCGGAGGGCTTGCCAGCGCCGCAACACACCTTGCCGAGACCCTGGCGAAAGATCATGAAGTTCATTTTTTTACCCGGGGAAAAGAAGATCAGCAGATTCGGGGGGTATACTATCACTGCTGTCAGCCTTCCGGAGGAAATATCGTCGAATACTGCCGGGATATGAGCCGTCAGATGGTGGATCAGTTCCACCGGATGGATCATCCCTCCTTTGATATTCTTCATTTCCACGACTGGCACGCGGTGGAAGCACTGCACCTTCTGCAGGACCGGCCCAATGTGCTCTCGTTTCACTCCACAGAATACGGGCGCAATGGCGGCAATTTTGGAGACTGGTGGGAGTTTGGCGAGATATCCGGAAAAGAGTGGTACGGCGCCCTCATCGCCCGGCGGATCATCACCGTGTCGCACACGCTGAAGAAAGAGATCGGAGTGCTGTACCAGGTGCCACCGGAAAAAGTAGAGGTGGTACCCAACGCGGTAATTCCAGAGGTGTACAAGGCCTATGTGGACCCGGGTGAAGTGAAAAAACGGTATGGAATCCATCCCTTTGCACCGCTGATCCTGTTCGTGGGACGCATGGTGTTTCAGAAAGGTCCGGATCTTCTTGCCGGGGCAATACCGGAGATCAATCGCCGGCAATGGGATGTCCGGTTTATCTTCGCGGGAGAGGGTCACATGCGTCAGTGGCTGTCGGAACGATCGGCAGGTCTGCCGGCACAGTTTCTGGGGTGGATCCCCGATTCTGAGTATATCCGGCTCCTCAATGCCTGCGATCTGGTCGCCATCCCGAGCCGGAATGAGCCCTTCGGACTGGTACTGCTGGAGGCATGGAGTGCCGAGAAGTGCGTGGTGGCCTCGGATGTGGGAGGGCTCGGAGAAAATATTGAAAATTTCCGGGACGGGGTGAAAGTCTATCCCACCGTCGAATCGGTCTCCTGGGGAATCAATCATGTTCTGGATAACCGCGGTTGCCTCACTGCCTACGGAAAAGAAGGAAGAAGGAAAGTGGATCGATCGTTTAAATGGGAGCCGGTCGCCTCTAAGGTACGAACGGTGTACGAGGAGGTTCTGTCATGAGAATGGCCTATTTTGTGGATGAGTTCCCTCCGTTCTTTCGTGGTGGACTGGGCACCTATGCGATGGAGATCACACGTCAGTTTGTACGTCATGAACATACCGTCACCGTCTTCTCACACAACAATGGGAATGACCCCACTCGGGATCAGTGGGAAGGAGTCGAGGTGCACCGACCTCTTCTGACGGATATCTCTCCCGTCCTTCCCATCCTGAATCCCTGCGATATCCAGAAGTGGGACACGGGCGGGCAGGCGTTTTACCAGCACACCCTGTTGTACAACTTTCTCTCCGCGTCCAAGCTGATCAACAATCTCGTGAGGATGGAGAAACGCACCTTCGACATCCTGGTGGCGCACGACTGGCTTGCGGCCATCGCCGGAATCGTGGCCAAGAAAAACCTCGAGCGACCTCTTGTTTTCCATTTTCATTCCACGGAAGAAGGCCGCACCTCTGATGGATCCTTCACCGTAAAGCAGATTGAGAATATGGCCGCGGAAACGGCGGATCTGATCGTAACCGTATCATACGCGATGCGGGATGAACTGGTCCGGCTGGGGTACCGGGAGAACAAAATCCGGGTGGTGTATAACGGTGTGGACCCGGAAAAATACAATCCCGCCCGTTTTTCGGCAGAAGAGATTCGCGCTTTTCGTGAGCGGATAGGTGTGGGAGACGCTCCGATGATCTTCTTCATCGGAAGATTGACCTGGGTGAAGGGTATCGACATGCTGGCAATGGCCATGCCCCTGATCCTTAAAGAGATCCCGGATGCCAAGCTGGTGGTCCTCGGAAAGGGTGAGATGGAACCGCTCCTCTCCCACATCGTCAAGGCACAGGGTCTGGAACGGAATGTCATCCTTAATTTTGCCTACGTGGGAGAGGAGGAGCGGATCCTGTACTATGCGGCCTGCGATGTGGCGGTGTTTCCCTCCAAGTATGAACCCTTCGGGATCGTATGCACTGAGGCAATGTCGATGGGAAAACCGGTCGTGGTGGGAGCCCGGGGAACGAGTGGTCTCCGGGAACAGGTGGAGATCACCGGTAACTATCCGACCGGCTACCACATTAACCCCTTTGACCCGGGGGATATCGCCAAGTTTACCGTGAAACTGCTCGCGGATCCGGCCCTGCGTAAAACCATGGGTGATCACGCAAGAGCGCGGGTACTGGACATGTTCACCTGGGAGGTGGCAGCCCGTAACACGATCCGCGTCTATGAAGAAGCTATCGAACAGAGTCACGGTTTCGCCAAAGACCGGCCTTCCCCGTCACCCTGAAGAGGCTCCATGATCGCACTGGGAAGGGAGATACGGGATTATGCAGTGGCCCGGTCGAAAGAATTTTTACTGACTGCGAACGGGGATTACTGCTCCCAGTCTCTGGCAGGAAACACGCGTAAGTATCACGGGCTCCTGGTGCACCAGGGAAGAGTGCTCTTCTCCACCTGTGATGAATATCTCAACGGAGAACGTATCTCTGTGGCATCCTACGAGGGTGCGGTTCTGGATGGAGGGCTCCGATGGCTTTACGGGTTCTCCCTGTATCCACCACGGTGGTACTATGCAAGGGAGGGTGCCATCCTCTGCAAGACCCTCGAGTTCGACGGGGAATTGCGGATCCGCTATACGCTATGGGGGGAGGGGACCCTACGGGTGATTCCTCTGATGGCAGACCGGGAAATTCACGGCCTGCAGGGGAGTATGTCTGCAGCGGGCCAGCCGACGGGGTCAGGGGTGCAGATGAAACACCTGGTGCTCACCGGAGACGGGTGTCGTTTCACCTCCCGGCCGGATTGGTACCACAATATCTGGTATGAGGAGGATGCAGCACGAGGGTATCCCTGCAAGGAAGATCTTCCCACGCCAGGATTTTTTGAAGTGAACGGCAGGGACTGGAATGTTGTATTGTGTGCACAGGTTCCTGGTTCCACCCACGTACCCTCACGTTCCGCCCACATCTCTCCCTCGGACCCGATATCCTGTCTGCGTACCGCATCCTCGGATTTTCTGGTCGGGGAGCGCATCGTGGCCGGTTATCACTGGTTTCCTGAGGCGTGGGGCAGAGATACATTTGTAAGCCTTCCTGGCCTGCTCCTGGACCGGTGCAGGTTCCGGGAGGCCGAAGCCGTATTCCGCTACTTCGCCCGCAGAATGAAAAACGGAATCATACCCAATCGCGTGCCAGATTCGTTCCGTTCCAGCGATGCGTCTCTCTGGTTCATATGGGCCCTGAGTCGGTATAAGATGGAGGGGGGGCGAGAGGAATTTCTCGTTGAGATGAATCCCTGGGTAGAAGAGATCATGAGTAAATACGGAGAAAGCGGAATTGCGATTCAGGAACGAGAACTGATCCGGGTGGCGCCGCAGAGTACATGGATGGATACCGTGTACACGCCTCGCGAGGGAAAACCGGTGGAGGTAAACGCGCTCTGGATTCATGCGCTCTCCTATGCCTCTGATTCAGATCTGGATCCGGCAGTGAGTCCTGAACGTGCCCTCCAGGCTTTCCAGAAGTTCTGGAATGAGGAAAAGGGTTACTTCTTTGATCGACTGGATCCGCTCGATTCCGCCCTGCGCCCCAATCAGCTCCTGGCACTCTCTCTTGGACTTGCCAGTCCCGATCAGGGCAGGCGGGTTCTCGATGTCGTACAGAAACATCTGCTCACCCCGTTTGGGATTCGCACCCTCGCCTCAAATGAATCCGGCTATCGGGGAAAGTACGCGGGAGATGCCGGCTATCATAACGGCTCGGCATGGCCGTGGCTGATGGGACCGTATGTGGAGGCGGTACTCAGGAACGGAGGGAACCCCGATCGGTTGATGGACATCCTTCAGCCGCTTTTTGTGCACCTGAATGACGCAGGACTGGGCACCATCTCCGAATATTTTGATGGGGATCCCCCTCACACTCCCCGGGGGTGCATCGCACAGGCCTGGAGCGTGGCCGAGCTGCTTCGATCCTGCCATCTCATTCGTCAGGCGCTCGAGAAATCACCTGCCTCGCAGGGCTTCCAGGATATAGCGTGAATCTCTGCCTTTCGAACCGGTGATCGGATCATTCAACGTTCAACGATTGTTACGATTTGTTTCAGGTGAGTGGGAGAATCGGACGCCTTCCCCCCATCGTTCCACGAAGGTGTACGATGATGGCCGGTGCGTAGAAGATCATTCGTTGAAGAGCGAATCTGCCAGGATAAACGGGTCGCTTGAGACCACCGCAGTCCTCCCATACAGCTCCATTCCTCCTATATCGGAGGACCGGGAGAGAAGATCTCCCCGATCCACCACCCGCGCAAGCACCGGTGACGAATCCCCGAGGGGTGGCTGTAGAATGGCTACATTAAAACTCTGTATGCCCAGCCGCTGAAATCTGGAGAGCACCCGGGAGAGGAGAGGGGGGAGATGTGATGCCGAAGGAGCCTGAATGAGCACCTCTCTCTCCTTGACCGGTGTCAGATGCACGAGGATCTTTCCTGATGGATACGAGGTTCCCAGGCCGAGATCCTGGTACAGGCGAAAAAGATCATCTTCATAGGAAGATCCATACTGATTCCGGTATGCATCCTTGGCCCCGAGCCATTCCCTCACTCCCCGGTAGGGCCGGAGGGAAAGAAGTACCTGCGCATGCCCATGGACCATGCTGGCGCCTGCTCTCCACAGGCAGTTCCACATGAAGAAGGGATATCGAGCCCGTGGATCCTGCCGATGGGCCTGGGCATACCACTGGGCAGCGACTTCAATAAAGTCCCGGATCGGCTCTTCTTCGGTGACGAAGGGCTCGTGTTCGCGGAAGACGATCAATGCATGGAGCGCATCGTATTTTGCCAGATTGCTTGCGGTCAGTGAGTATCGGCCTTCTATCCGTCCAAACGTATCCGATGGAGTCATCTCGCGAGGATGACAAAAAGGACACCGGGAGGTCGCCTCTATCTCCAGAAGCGTCTTCTCCCCCAGATGTGCTTCGATGGGACGGTGGGCTCGCAGCTCGTTGAACAGGGTGGTCTCTCCGGTGATACGATTCGTAACCCGGATGATCTGCTGGCGAAGAAACGAGTCATAGGTTTCACCCTGTGCACGCAGTGAATCGGGCAGGATCAGATGACCTTCCTGCGTGGACATCTCATAGATGCGGTCCCACAGAGCGTGTAGATCTGAATCGAGTTCATCGATTCGTTGAGCTAATGAACCGATCCCCCTATCGCTCATCCGTGCCATTAGTGGCATCGTGAAGGGCTTAATCCTTTCACCGCAGATATCTTAATAACCTAGACGGCGTCGAATAAGAGGTTTGCATGGGATATGAGGTAACCCTGATCTCGATCCAGGAGAAGGAAGCTCTCGCCGATCGCTATATTCCCAGGGTACAATACGAATTAAAGTCCGACGTCTATGGGTGTTGCATTAAACTGCTCACCGATCAACGTCCCCTGCGAGACCGCTGGTCGCAGAATCTGTATAATATGTCCCAGAATATCCGATCCCATGGCCGTCTCTACGTCTTCGAAGACCCCGGAGAGGGAGAGAACCAGGTGTACTATGATCCCCTGTCCAAAACGGCATTCCTGCTGAACATGGGATATTACGGATGGATCAAGTCCCTCGCCCTCAGTGTAGCAGGAGACATGCTGGAAGACGAGCACGACATCTATTCGGTTCATGGTGCCTGTATCGATACCGGTTGCGGGGGAATGTGCATACTGGGGAGTCCTGGAGCGGGAAAGACCACCCAGACCTATGGACTGTTGCGAGAGCCGGGGATTCGGGTCGTTTCCGATGACTGGTTCTTTGCCAGGGTGTTTGGAAAGGATATCCTTGCCTATGGGTCCGAAAAAAACTTCTATATACGGGCGGATCTTGCCACGGTCTGGCCGGAGTTCCAGGACCTGGTGGCGCGAGCGGAATTCGATCCCGCCGGCAGAGCGGTGGTAGACCTGCGGTGGGTGGTAGGAAAGGGGCGAATACTGCCGCTTACCACGCTCAAGACCCTGGTACTGCTGGTGCGCGATGCAGCAGATACGCGGATTCAGTATCGCATCGAACCGGAAGAGGCGCTAAAAGTACTGATCGAACACTCGTTTTTCAATCCGCATCTCCTCGTGGTCAACGGATTTAAGACCGACCTTCGAGTCCGCTTCTTTCGCGAACTCCTGTCCCGGACGGTGGCATTCCGGGTAAATACCACCCAGAGTCCGGAAGAGAGTCAGAGAATCATCCGGGGGCTCATGTGACGGGTAGTGCTCAAGTGGTGGGATCCTTCTAACTGTGTTCGGTAATTTGGCATCTAGACGCCTTGCCGGGTAACCGTGGTTAGTGCCCGTTACTCCAGGTGGTGCAGCTCGCACAGTCGGTCGACGGTGCGAATCGTACTCTCCCGGGGTTGTATCACTCGGTCATCCTCGGAGGGGATTCCTTTTCCCAGAACGGCCCGGAAAATCGACTCGATAGCCTTACCGTGCGAGGGGCCATATCCCCCTTCCAGGACCAGGGCCGGAGGTACCTCAAGGACTTCGGTGATCATGCGGGTGAGCATACCTACATCGTTGGGGTGCAGTTGCATGGTGCTGAGAGGATCATCTGCAAGCATGTCCTGACCTGCGGATATGATACAGGCTTCGGGGCGGAAGCGGATCAGTGCCGGAACGAACACCCGCGCAAATACCAGAAAATAATCCGACCGCGTGCAATCGGACTCCAGGGGAGCGTTAACGGTAAATCCTCGTCCCTCAGATACACCGGTCTCCTCCACCATTCCTGTACCCGGAAACATGTTCCGGCCATGTACGGAACAGTACAGAACACGCGAGGAGGAATAAAAGGCATGCTGGGTTCCGTTCCCATGATGTTCGTCCCAGTCCAGGATCGCTACCCGGTCCACCCGGTCCAGCATCCTGGAAGCCGCAATGGCTGCATGATTGAAGATGCAGAATCCCATCGCCATGTTTCGTTCTGCATGGTGCCCGGGAGGACGGATCAGGGCAAAACAGCCTTCACCGTCCAGCGATCGCTCGGCCGCCTCTATAGCTGCCCCGGACGCGGCAAGAGTAACCATGTAGGTATCGGGTGTGAGGTAGGTGTCGGCATCAATCATGCGGATCTGGCGGATTGTTCGACAGGTCTCTTCGATCCACCGAACGTATCCGGGATCGTGAATGCGAGTTATATCCTGAGGAATCGCGGATTTTGGGACCGTGCGGGGGATGGTGGGAGGAACTCCCGTAAGTGCGTTGAGAAGCCGGTCCTGGTTCTCAGGATGAGACGGAAGGTCGTGGCGGGCAAAGATATCGCCATAGATAACCGAACAGGATGCCATATACACCATTGACTCGCAGGCAGGGTCTATTAGCCTTCCCATCGCTAGATCGCGATCCAGGAGACCTTTCAAGGGTGAAAGAGGAAGGGATCCAAAAAATTAGAAGAAAAGCATCCGGATGGGATCGATGACGCCCGGGTTCGTGATGCGAAAAAAGAGGCGAGCTCTCCGCAAGCGGGAGCGGTTACATCGTGAGCAGATCCGGATCGGAGTTCACAAGAATGGACGGATACGGCTCGAAGTAGGTCTGCTGGCTCAGATAATCCTCATCATACGTGACGATCCATTCCCGCATGAGGGTTCGCGGGGCGGAAAGGGGTTTCTTGCCCTCACGATAGGCCGTGAGCATGTCGTTGAGTGTCTGTCTCTCCTTTTCCGAGACGGCCGCATCGACAAAGTGAGTCAGTGCATGCTCCAGCACCTTAAGATGAGAGGTGGTCCGTGGAGGTCGGGAGAGTGCGTTCAGAAGGTGCTCCTCGTACTCCTTCATTACGACATCAAAAGATCGTTCGTCACGGTTGGTGGCCAGGGCCGTGAGATTGCGATATTCCGTCTGATGATACGCGAGCAAGAGGTACTTGTTTTCCGCGTGGAACTGGAGGAGGTTCTTCGTGATCTCGTGATTCCGTACCGCACGGAACTCCGCCAGCGTATAGATCTGGGTGAGGAAGTGATCCCGCAACCGATCATGGGTTAGATCCGATTCGGTGGCTCTTGGTAACTGTGGAAACCGTATCATAATCTCCTGTGCAAACAGTCCGTTTCCGCGCGTCCTTGCCTCTTTATCTTTTAAATCCCGGTAGAGTCCGACATCTCGCACTCCGCAGCTCGGAGAACGATCCTTCAGGATTACCCCATCAATCGCGGGAAGGGATTTCAGAAACCAGTCCGTAAAGGTTCGCATCTCTTCCGTGATGTCTCTCCCGGTGGCAGGCTGGACGAGGTGTATGCCATCCTCTCTCTCGATCAGCCGGAGGGGTTCACGCGGCACCCCGAGAGCGATCTCTACTTCCGGGCATACCGGGTACATCTCGGTAAGGGTCTGCAGCTTTTTGACTGCTTCACTGGAGATCATTGCGCGGTTGTAGCGGCACGGGGCAAACTCCAGGCACCTGCTTACGAGGATTTTGGGCGGGACAAACTCTCTCAAGGTCTCCTCCCGGCGGAAAAATCATCTTTCTGCCGTCATTTTCCAAAATATGCAGTGAATATTAGAATACGTATCATAACTAATTTTCTGTACAAACGAAGAATGTCCCGAAATTCCGTACGGGTTCTCTTCTTGAATGTTGAATTGAATCCACTATGAATCCCAAAGAACATCATGGAACGATTCTTTCCCCGATCCGTTACGTTCCCCGTACAACGCCCGGGCATCGGGATCACGTCGTTCCACAGGCGATGCAAATCATTTCCGGAATTCGCGGGCCCGGCTTCGGGACGGGCCTTTTTTCGCCGCCCATCTCCTCCGGTACAGAAACAGCGCTATCAGAGCGGCGATGAGAAGAAAAACGGAGGTTATCCCTTCAATGGTCAGGCCAAAGGGTATTTTTTTCCGGGCCAGCAGAGCATACGTTCCATCGGCGGTGGCGTTCAGGGTCGTCGAAGTTCGGATCGTCTGACCAGTGACGTACGTCACTCCCGTGAACAAGGGAGTCCCACGGTCAACCCTATAGATGCCGAAGGTAAACGGATCGATGTCCTCCCACATCCGCATGTCGGCCTCCGCGTCGATCTTCACCACATCTTCTGTATGGGTCCGATTGATCTCTGAGCTGATCCGTACACGTTCTCCAAATGTACGGAATCCTTCGTAGCTGCCCGGGGAAGCCAGAGAAAAGGCATAATTCTGCCCCGTGAGGGTAAGCCAGGAGGTGCGGAAGACGACCCCGGATGTGATATCCCTTGAAATCAGGGTGGCGTTATTCCCATTACCGATGGTGATATGATGTCCGGGAGAATTCAGGAAGAGGGAATACTGGGATAGATTCTGGAAATGATCCCCCTGAATGATGTTGTTCCGCGAGGACAGGATGGTATACCCCATCGTGCAATTATCCAGAATATTCCCCTGCAGAATCGAATCCGACATACTGTTGCCGCTGAATCCGAGCATGAGATCCTGGAAGGTATTACCCTCCACAGACCAGCGCTGGATGTTTTCGCCGCGAATGCCCGTGACCCCTCCGACAAAGGTATTGCCCCGTATATCGACCTCCGAGGTGAACGTGAGATCGATTCCTACGCGTTCGGCCGTCTGGAACCTGTTTCCGGTGATGTTGAGAGTATCGCCCCCGCTTCCGGCCACACCCGTTTCGCACTGACCCAGAAGGCAACCCTCGAGATTCAGCCCGCTGTATCTCCCTGCATTGATGCAGTTCTCACGGGAGATAAGAACGAGATCGGTGATTCGGACATCATCCGCACGGATCTCAATGGCATTGCCGCTCTCCGGCGCGATGACCGCGTAGGAGAGCAATCGCGGGGGAATCGTATTCAGAAGGGAATATTCCGGATCGATTTGTATCGGTGGAGTCACGTTGCCGGAGGAAGTATTCGTGACACCCACGAGGTTCACCCGTTTAGTGATGACCAGATTCTCCTGATACAGCCCTCCCCGCACATAAATGGTATCACCCGGCCGTGCGAGGCGAATCGCGTCTTGGATCGTGGGCGACTGATCGGGAACCTGGATGCTGCCTGCCCACACCGGTTGGAGCAATAGGAACGCCAGGAGAATCACGATCCATCCCCGTCGTCCCATCGTCGCACCCATGTTGACTCTCCTGCTTAAAGATCTCTGGAAAATTGATTGTATATAGGTTTGTTCCCATCGGGAATAATCTACCGGATGGTGCAATGGGATGGGGCAGGCCCTGCTTCTACGATATGGAGACGGAGGTGAAACTTACCGTTTCCGTCTGCATGAAACAGGATGTGTTTTTATATCATACGACACGACGCTACTATAGCAGTCCGTAAAGAGGTCATCGGGATGTGGACGGTATTCAAACATGGGGAGGAGTCGGCCTGGATTAATCGGGGGTATGACCTGGCAAAGCATGGAAAGTACCCGGAGGCGATCGAAGCCTTTGATAAGGCACTAGAGATGAATCCCAAAGATGTGGAAGGATGGCTGGGTAAAGGAATCGCTCTTGCTTCTCTGGAACGCCATCCACAAGCCCTCGAATGTTTTGCTCATATATTCCATATCTCTCCGGATTACGGGGAAGCATGGTTTCACCGGGCGGTATCGCTGGCCAAGCTGGGACGTCATGACCAGGCCATACTGTGCTATGACAAGGCCCTCCACCAGATGCAGAATGATGCGTGGGTATGGTTCCGCAGGGGAGTGAGTCTGGAGGCCATTGGTGAATACCGGCAGGCCGTAGATTCGTATGATAAGGCGCTCGCCCTGGAAGAGAGCGCCGAGATTCGGGAACATCGGGATGGAGTGCTCCGGAAGATCCGAGAGGCAACCCTTTAGATCCCGACCCGACAGCCACATGGAATCGGTATCATACCAGCGGGGCGGTATCTCCATACTGCATGCCGATTGTGTTACCACATCGCTGATCTCTCCGGAGTCCATCGATCTGCTCGTTACCTCCCCTCCGTATAACGTGGATATCGCCTACGGCTCGATCCGAGACGACGCTCCGTACGAGGAATATCTCACATTTACGAGAAGCTGGCTGAAGAAGGCATATACCTTCATGAAGCCCGATGGGCGAATGTGCCTGAACATTCCTCTGGATAAAAACCGGGGAGGACACCAGAGCGTGTATGCAGACACCCTTCGTATCGCCCGGGAGATCGGATGGCGGTACCACTCGACCATCATCTGGAACGAAGGGACAGTCTCGCGAAGAACCGCCTGGGGGTCCTTCCAGAGCGCAAGTG
>JBAIXL010000129.1:0-1607 GCA_037916685.1 Methanolinea tarda | reverse complement strand
CCCTTCAGCAGATACTCCGCCATAATTTCGTCGGATGATTTTTCTGCCATCGACACAACCCATCTGTTAACTTATATATTTCCAGACCCGATTAATATAAGAAGGTGATTTTGTGCCCACCCCAGAGCAGACAATACAATACTGTATCCAGATGCTCCAACAGATCATGGAAGATCCCTCCATTCCCCGCAATATCCGCCGCGTCGCCGATGAGACCCGCAATGTCCTGATGAATGCCTCCAAGAGCATCGGTTTCCGTGCCGCCACTGCCATTTCTCTCATTGACGAGATCAGCAACGACCCCAACATGCCGGTGCACGCCCGGACCAAGATCTGGGAACTGGTCTCCCAGCTGGAAACGGTTCCCCTGGACTAACTCCCCTCCCTACGTTTTTTGGTACTCTTCCGGGTATCATCTCTTTAGTAATCGAAGGTCAGGTCCCGTCATGGGGTTTCCTGCCCGGTGAGATCGTCTTTGACCTACTCATCCCGTCACCGTGCAAATCACGGTCCGTTTGCGGCCGGCCCGTACATCCAGTTCTAGGATGACCACCTGCTGCCAGGTGCCCTGCAGGAGGCTGCCCCCTTCCACGGGTACGACCAGAGACGGCCCCACCACGGCGGCCTTGACATGGGAGCGGCCGTTTCCATCTCCCCAGGCGCGATCATGCTGGTATGATGCATCGTCCGGTGCGATCACCGAAAGCGCTCGCCTGAGGTCGTCCAGCACCCCTTCCTCATATTCGATGGTGGTGAGGGCCGCGGTGGAATGAGCGATGAAGAGGTGAACCAGACCCTCGCGGATACCGCTCTCCTGCACGATTTTCTGGACATCGGCAGTGATATTAAGGATGTCGCCTTCCCTTCGGGTGGAATACTCCAGCGTTTTCCGGTACATAGTACGGTACCATGCGGGCCGGGCAATAAAAATCAACCTCTGCCTAGGGGGGTTGATCTTGTACCCCTCATAAGGGCATTACGGGTAGGCTTTTACCGATCGGAGGCCTAATACTGTGTAATACTTTTTCGTTTGTGTCGGTGATATCCCTGAAACTGTCGCCCTGCCGGAAGCTGTACAGCCGCGAGACACAGAGAGCAGCCACTCCGGAAGACACCCTGCATCGTGCAGAAGGGAAGCTGCCCGCCGCGGGGATCACCCGGATCGCGGATATCACCCAGCTGGATCGCGTAGGGATCCCGGTCTTTTCCTGCATCCGTCCCACCGCCGAAATGGGGGCGGTTTCCGTATATAATGGAAAGGGAGCAACCCCCCTGGCGGCCCGTGTATCGGCAATGATGGAGGGAATCGAACGCTTTTCCGGAGAGGCGGGAGATCGGGAGCTGCGGTATTTCCGGTACGAAGAATTCGTGAACGGTACCCCGATGCTCGATCCAAAGCACCTGATCCTGCCGTTTTCCACAGATCCTTCGGGGACACTTCCCTGGGTGGAAGGATATGACCTGATACGGGAAGAACCGCTCCTGGTCCCGGCCCAGGCGGTCTTCCATCCCCTGTCCTCCCCCTACCCGCCCCTTTTCCGTACCAGCACCAACGGTCTCGCATCCGGTAATACCCTGGAGGAGGCGGTATTTCATGCCCTCACCGA
>JBAIXL010000128.1:0-2743 GCA_037916685.1 Methanolinea tarda | reverse complement strand
GCCTTTTTCAGAATGGCAGTGTTAATCAGTTCCAGGTACTGATTTCGCTCTTTCCTTTTACTTAATTTATTCACTTCTTTGATGAGTTCCTCTATTTCCTGGGTGTTTTTTCTCCCCAAAGCATGGTTCACCCGCTGCTTGTAGGACTCATCAAAGGTGCCCATCGAAATGTTCATTACCTATTTTTATATATAAAATTAACTTATTAACGTTCCGATTTTATCAAAATCAAGGTTTCAGAGATAATACAAAAAACCCCGAATAAGAAATCACACAATTTATCTCAAACCCTTCGAGCTGCAGTATTCTTCCCATAAAAAATTCACAATGTTTTTATAGGAATTTAGGAGAATCGGAATTATCCGGCATCCTTGAGCGCATTTTCCACCGCTTGGCGCACTTCGCTATACAAATCCTCCGCATTTTTCTTCCGGTTGGACTCGACCATGATCCGGATCAGCGGTTCGGTCCCGGATGCCCTCACCAGGGCCCAGGTCCGATCGCGGAGGATTTTGATGCCGTCTGTCCGATCCAGGGTTTCCCCGGAGAACTTGTTCCCCAGGCTTTTCAAAATGGCGTGACCGTAGGGGGTGGGTATCTTTTCTTTCCTCATCGTATACTGCGGAAGATCATCCAGCAGGACAGAGAACGGTTTCCCGCTCTCCACCAGGATCCGCGTCATCGTCGCCGCGGTCATGGCGCCGTCCCGACAGAACTGGTGGCGGGGGTAGATGAGGCCGCCGTTGCCTTCCCCGCCCATCACCACTTCGATGCCCTTCTTCTGCAGCTCGATCATGCGCCGTGCCACATAGATGCTGCCCACGGGTGTATATTCTACCTCGCAGTTACTTGCCCGGGCGATCTCCTCCACCAGCATGGATGTACTGACCGGCATCACCACCGTGCCTTTTCGTTCTGCACAGAGGAATCGTGCGATCAGAGCGAACTCCTTGTTCTCTTCCACATACCGACCCCTGTCATCGATAAACACGGTGCGGTCGGCATCGCCATCATGGGCTGCGCCAAACGCCGCACCCGCACTACGGACCAGGTCTGCCAGGCCTTTGAGACCCTCCGGGGAGGGCTCCGGAAGGCGTCCGGGAAAGGTTCCGTCCGGGGTCGCGTTGATGGTGAGCGCCTTACAGCCTAGCCGGGATAGAATGGCGGCGGTGGTAAAGACGCCGGCCCCGGAACCGGGATCGAGAGCCACAATCATATCCTGGGCCAGATTTTTCGGGAACTGGCGGAGGATGCCACGTATATATTCTTCCACCAGGGTGGAGGATCGTTCCTCCATCCCCACCTCCTGCCAGGGTACTAGACTGAAGCGGTCGTGGAGAATCCGGTCTTCGATCCGCAAGGTGCCTTCATCCCCCATTTCCGTTCCGTCCTCATCGATGACTTTCACCCCGTTGTATTCCGGAGGGTTATGGGAGGCCGTGATCATGGCACCGCCCTTGCACCTTCCCCTCACCAGATACTGCAGGGCGGGCGTCGGCAGGATGCCGACGTCGAGTACGTCGCATCCACAGGCCATCAGACCCGCTTTCAACGCCGCACCGAGACTCTCTCCGGAGGTACGGGTGTCCCGGCCAACGGCGATGGTTCCCTTGATTTCGCTTCCCAATGCTGCGCCCACCTTCAGGGCGAATGCGGGGGTCATTTCTTTGCCCACCACGCCCCGCACCCCGTTCGTGCCAAACAGAGTTTTCTCCAGCTTTTGGGCGGTCATGATGCCCCTCTCCGCTCATGCACCTCACGTTTCAGCTCGTCCAGCGCCTCACTCATCGCCTTCAGCGCTTCCTTGCGATGCTCCGCAAGCACCGCGATATAGGTGATATCTTCTCCTGCCCGCAGTCTTCCTTTCTGATGATAAAAACGCACACCAAGTATTCCGGGAATACGCTCCATGGTATGTTTCAGCTCTCCGATCTTCTGATCCACATCATTATCAAAATCCAGATATTCCGTCCGCTCCTCACCGGTCCATTCCCGAACGATTCCGTTAAAGGTAAGGATCGCCCCCGCATGACTCATATCGTGTGCCCTTTTAATCTCCTGGATAATCCCTCCCATGGTGTGATACTCCCTAAACCGGGAGAGTGCCGGGATCACCTCCTGGGGAGAGGGATTCCGGAGTATGCAGGTGTCCGATTCCAGATCCCCGATCACGATACAGGGAAACGGTACCGATTTGAAACCCTCCACAATGCAGAACATGATCCCCGCATCAGAGAACATGCGCAGGGCATGCTCCAGACGGTTTTCCCGTATCGTTACTACCGTCTTTTCTCCGTCGATTCCCGCAGAGATATCCACACCCTGATGGAAAAAGCGGGTCGTGTCTATTCCCTCTTCCAGCGAGAACGCATGTTCTCCCAGATGCTTGATCACCCCCACCTCGCCTTTCGGACGGAGAAGAGGAATCAGCTGTTCGATGAATCCGGTCTTCCCGCTGCCGGAATACCCCACCACCTGTATCACTTTCATACTCTTACTTCTCCTCCCGCTCTGCGTCGCGGACCTTCTTCATGCGGGCGGAGGTCTGTGCAACCCGCTTCATCACCTCGGTGATCCGATCCTCAATATCGATCTCCTGATCAACGGAGAGGTTCGTACCCTCTACTTCCAGGAGAAATCGAGCAACCTCGCTGGCCTCGAAGAGTATGTCGTCCAGCTGTTCGGCGGTGAAGAAGCCACACATGGCCCCGTAAAAGAAGGTCGCCCCGGACTTTTTTACTTT
>JBAIXL010000127.1:0-1968 GCA_037916685.1 Methanolinea tarda | reverse complement strand
CGGAAGATCCCCTACGGAGAGACGGCGACCTATGGAGAGATTGCCAGGAGAGTAGGAACAGGACCCCGGGTGGTGGGGATGGCCATGGCACATAACCCAACGCCCCTCATCATTCCCTGCCATCGTGTGGTGGCCGCCCGATCCCTGGGAGGGTTCTCGTCGGGTCTTGCCCTAAAGAAGGAGTTACTTGCACTGGAAAAAGAACACCGGGGATGAGAGAAGAATTTTTTCTCACCCGCGGTATGAAGGATATTGAGTGAAGAGGGATTCGTTGAAAACCGCGATAGTCCTGATCGGAGGAGAAGCTCGGCGTGCAAACGGGCAAGAGAAATACCTCTTCTCGTTGGGAGGGAGGACGTTTCTTGAGCGGATTCTCGAGGTCCTGAAGCCCATTGTGGACGAGATCCTCATCGTAGGCAGGGATGAATCGCAGTGCAAAAAATTCATTCACCTGCAGGAGGTGCAGTGCGTGGCAGATATGAAACCGGGAAGCGGTCCTGTGGGGGGACTCCGGACCGGAGTGGCGCATGCACATGGGGAAATGCTCTTCGTGGTCGCCTGCGATATGCCCTGTGTTCAGGCATCGGTGGTGCAACGGCTGTTTTCCCTCGTCGACGAGTATGATGCGGTGGTTCCCTGCTGGAGTCCGGGTCGGCTGGAGCCCCTCCATGCCTTATACCGGCGAAGCGCATTAGAGCGGTATTTTCGGGAAGAGTCCTCACCCTCATTACGGGGCGTGGTGCGAAAGCTCCATACACGATATGTGCCGGTCCAGAATCTGACCGATCTCGATCCACGGCTGGTGACATTTATTAACATCAACCGCCTGGAGGAACTGGAGGAGATGAGGGAGAGGATGGATCCGTGATGCTGCCATCAGCATCCAAATCATGTTCGTGCGGGTGGTCTAACTTGGTTCTGGCTGCTGCCATTCACGGAGAGCATCGCATCGTCTCCAGGGCGGAGTATATGAACCCAGGTGACGGCAGGAACGATTTGTTTGACGATCTGCGGCAGAGCCGGAGAATCTCATGAGATTTCCCGCAGACGATGAAGAAAGAAAGCACTGGCAGAATCCGGTAGCTATTCTTACCTCCCTGGGGCTGCGACGGGGAGATATCTTCGTGGATCCCGGCTGCGGGGAGGGTTTCTTTGCCCTGCCGGCAGCGCGGATGGTCGGTCCTGAGGGATGCGTGTATGCGATCGACATCAATGCCGCCGCTATCGATCGACTCCGGCAGTCGGCACATAAGGAGGGCCTGTCCCAGCTGCACGCCATGATCGGAAGGGCGGAGACCACGGTCGTATGCAGCCGGTGCGCCGATGTAATATTCTATGGAATATGCCTCCACGATTTCGAAGATCCCGTACCCGTACTTGCCTGTGCCCGCTCCATGATCCGGAATGACGGTCTACTCGTCGATCTGGACTGGAAAGCGGAATCGACTCCTTTGGGACCCCCAGTGGGCATTCGCTTTTCCATTGAAAAGGCAGAGGATTTGATCCGGGAGGCAGGATTCAATATTCGTTCGGTACAGGATGCAGGCCCCTGTCACTATTGTATCCAGGCCTCCCCGCGATAGCCGGGACATGGATACCGTTTGGCAGTCATCCTTCCTTTCGGTTGAGTGCGGGTGCCGGTGACTCTCTCCCAAATGGTTCAATCGCTTCTCTGAAAACGCAGGGAGGCAGAGTTCATGCAGTACCGTTTTCCAGTGGGAGGGGGACCGTCATCAAAGACATGCCCCAGGTGGGCTCTGCAGCGGGCACACTGGACTTCGGTCCGCACCATCCCGTAGCTTGTATCCGTTTCCGTATGAATATTGAGAGGAGAGATTGGATCGGAAAAACTCGGCCATCCGGTGCCGGATTCGAACTTCTCCTCGGAACGGAAGAGGTCAGTTCCGCAGCAGACACACTGATAGATTCCTTTTTCATGGAAGTCGTGGTATTTCCCGGTAAACGCAG
>JBAIXL010000126.1:0-5331 GCA_037916685.1 Methanolinea tarda | reverse complement strand
CGGTGGCGATTGTGACGGACGGATCGGCGGTGCTGGGATTGGGAAATATCGGAGGATATGCCGCCATTCCCGTCATGGAAGGCAAGGCGATCCTGTTCAAGAAATTTGCCAACATCGATGCCTTTCCGATCTGTTTTGACGGGTACCATACCGACTTTGTCGACGAAGTTCGGAACATCGCACCGGTGTTTGGCGGGATCAATCTGGAGGATATCGCTGCTCCGAAATGTTTCGAGGTGGAGGAGGCCCTCCAGGACATCGGGATTCCGGTGATGCATGATGATCAGCACGGAACCGCCATCACCGTGCTCGCGGCCCTGATCAACGCCTGCCGGGCGACCCGGAAGAGCTTCGAGGATCTGCAGATCGTGATCTGCGGGGCCGGTGCCGCCGGATATGCCATCGTCCGCCTGCTGGGATGCATCGGCTACAGCCCCACCGTCTGCCAGCGGGTGCGGGATATCGTGGTGGTCGATACCAAGGGAATCATTCACCGGCAACGGGAGGGGCTCTACAACAACAAGTACAAGTTCATTCTCGCGGATGAGACCAATCATTCCGGAAGATCGGGAACCCTCGCAGAGGCCGTGGAGGGGGCCGACGTGCTCATCGGAGTCTCCGCTCCCAACCTGTTCACCCCGGATATGATCCGCTCCATGAACGACGACCCCATCGTGTTTGCAATGGCGAACCCGATACCGGAGATCATGCCCGATCTCGCCCACCAGGCCGGAGCGGCAGTGGTGGGTACCGGCCGGAGTGATTTCCCCAACCAGATCAATAACGCGCTCTCCTTCCCGGGAGTGTTCCGGGGTGCACTGGACGCCTATGCCACCCGGATCAGCGATGAAATGAAGGTCGCTGCCGCTCACGCCATTGCCGATTACGTTCCGAAGCCTCATCGCGAGCACATCGTTCCCGCCCTACTCGATCGGGAGGTGACCCGCCGCGTCGCCGTAGCAGTGAAGGAGGCTGCGATTGCCTCCGGTTGTGCAAGAGAGTTCTGATCCCCCTATGCCAGAGTGGATAAGTTCCCTGCATATTTTTATTTTTGAATAATACCGTATACATTTGTCAGTACCCCCGCACCCGGGTGGACTGACTCCGGAGAGAAACGGTATGGATGACGACCCCAGACGGTATCGCCACAGATTCTGGCGGGAATTTGACGAAATGGTGGATGAGATGGACAAACGATTCCGGGAGATGATGGAGGGATTAGAATCCGAGCGACTCTTACCTGCCCCGGGATTTCAGCGCCGGCTGGTTCCGGTATATAGGGGCACCTTCACGGTAGATGTAAAAGAGCATGAAGACGAGGTGATCGTGGTCGCCGATCTGCCCGGGGCCACCAAGGAGAACATAGACATCACGCTCATCGACCCGCGCACCCTCCACATATCCTTCCGAAGGGAAGAAGAGAAGGAGGAACAGGAGAAAGGATATCATCTAAAAGAACGGGTACGGGGTGAAATGGATCGAACCATCACTCTTCCTGCTGATGTGACCACGGACGAAAGCAAGGCGACGTTTACCAATGGCATTCTTGAGCTCCGATTGAAGAAAATTCGAATTTCCCCCGAAAAAAGAATTCCTATAGAATGACGGCCTATATTTTGGTGTTCCCATACAAAAGGACTCTTCAACTTCCCTCCGTTACCGGCATCCCATTTTTGGAACCTGGGATTATTGAATCGTCCATCAGGTCAGACTTTTTGGTCCAAAATCGCGGCGAAATCCGACCAGAAAATATTTCTTCCGAACTATTCGACCGTACATATAGAATGAGTGAAACTGACTGGTCAAAGATACCGTGCCCCCGCTGTCAATCAGATTCGGGGCTTCAGATCGTCTATGGTCCCCCCACGGAGGATCTGTTTCTTCACGCTCGGAAGGGAAGGTTGTTTCTGGGAGGAAAGCCGTTGGGGAGAGATAATCGTCACTGCGTCGAATGCGGATTTGACTGGAACGATACCCGAACCTCTCTGATGGTAACCGAATTTTAAAAACATCCTGTTTTTCTATTACAGGGAGTACCGTGTAGTCAACGGAACGGCTGTCCAACTTGTGTTCCGGATCGGGTTCGATGATTCTATTCTTTTCGTGAATTGTCCCTGATCGGTATCGTACGGGTGAGGGAAGCTCTAATATGGGCGGATATTGCATGATATAGCTGGGGATTTTCGTGATGAACAAGTACCTGAATGCCATCCCGTCCGAGTTGATCCACATCATGCGGTCCTTGGGGGAGAAGAAGGAATCGTGGGGTATCCTGTTTATGATGGCCGACCGGAAGAATTACACCATCAAGGAGATCGGCCGTTGGTTTCCGCACATGTCAAAGAATACGATCCGGGAAAGGTACATCACGCCCCTGATACAGGCGGGACTGCTCCAGCATCATTCTCCCTCTCTGGTGGAACTGGTCGAGCACGAAAAGTCTGTCTACACCATCTCCTCTCTGGGCGAACGGATTTTGGCGGTCATGGAACTGGCCCTCGAAGTATTCCCGGAGCCTCTTCCGAAATCAGCGGGAAAGAAACGATCGATCAAGGATAGCGGATAAAACCCGGGGAATGTTTTCTTTCCCGTCCGATCCTCCCTCCTCCCTCCGTTCAGGATCCATTTCCATAAAGATGCCGTTTGACCCGCTCATCGATTGCACGCTCCCTCTGACGTAACGTGGCCAGGTCCACCGTTTTCTCCCGGTACGAAGCAAAAAGGAAATAGACAAAGTCTATGGTCAGATCCATGACCTCCTTCCTGAACCTGACCTCGACCGTGGTATCTCCGACAAATCCTTTGATGGAGAACCAATCCGGGCGATCAAATTTGTAGAATCCGTCGCCGACATCAGGAAGCGTTACTATCTGTCCGAAATTTCCTAGATACTGGAAAAATTCGCGGTTCATCGGAGTGTCCAGCAGGAACTCCTTCATATAGGAGCCATCCGCACAGACCTTATGTCGTATCGACCGCAGGATCCGCATGCCCCGCAATCTCCCGTATGGCATCCGCTGCCGTCCGGCACTCCTCATCGGTGGTAAACCACGACAGGCTCAGCCGGACCGCCCCTCTTCCCTGGTCGATTGCCTGGTGCACCAGGGGAGCGCAGTGCAGCCCGGTCCGTCCTACAATCCCATACGCCCGTGCCAGAATGAATCCCACATCGTCGTTTTCTATGCCATCGACATTAAAGGAGACGATGGGAAGCGAGGGACGGTCGGTGTATCGTGTAACCGTGGGAATCTCCTGTAAACCGCGGATGATGTATGCCGTCTGTCGTTTTGCCTTGGCTACGATGGAATCCAGCCCCACTGAACGAATGTATTTCACCCCGGCCGCCAGCGCGGCGAGACCGGGATAATTGGGAGTGCCCGCTTCAAATCGTTCCGGCATCCCCCGGGGATGAAGAAGTGTGGAAGAATCCGTCCCTGTCCCGCCAAATCGTACCGGGGATATCGATTCGGGATCACGAAGGTAAAACCCGCCAATACCGGAAACACCGAAAAGAGCCTTATGACCGGTGAAGACATAGGCATCGACGGGCAGGTTCTGCATATTGACCGGGATGTGACCCAGGGTCTGAGCGCCGTCTACGATAAAATAGATCCCGTGATCGTGCAGGAGTCTCCCGATCGCACGGATATCCTGTACCGAGCCCAGAACATTACTCCCGTGGGTCATGACCATGAGCCGAGTTTCGGCCGTAATGGCTGCCTCGACATCCCTGACCCGTACCATGTCCCCGGTAAAGGGAAGGAGGGTAAGACGGATGCGACCCTGCCGTTCGTATTCATGAAGCGGTCGCAGCACCGAGTTGTGTTCCAACCGGGAGGTGAGGACGTGACACCTGGGTTCTCTCTCTGCAAGAAATCCCTGGATAAGCAGGTTGAGAGAATCCGTTGCATTCGAAGTAACACAACCTGCTCCGGTGGATCCGTGTTCAGAAGGCGAGAAACCTCCTCTCGCGCGTGTGTGAGATAATCCGCACCTTGAGAGGTTGTGGTTCTCCCCGCTCCGAATGCCGGCAGGGAAAGTGCTTCATGAATCGCTTCCCGTACCTGCGCAGGTTTCGGCCAGCTGGTCGCGGCATTGTTCAGATAGATAAGAGGCGGATTCTGCACATGAACCGTGGTTAAGTGGTTGGACGACCGAAACCAAAAGAGCTTGCCCGTGAGCCAGTAAACGGTTTATCCCCCTTTCCCGATTACCCTCATGACGGTTCCAGTCTCTGGTTCAGCCCTTTTTCTCAGTTTGAATTTCGGGGAGGAAAACCGGTACTGGATATGCGCTTGGAAATTATTCGGAAGGCCGGCTGTTTGACACGGAGTAGGAATCCACATCTTCCGATGACAAAAACAGGAGGTCTTCTGCGTACGAATCTACACGGCGATGAGTTTTTTCGCAAAATTCCGTGCGTTCTGGAGATCGGTCTCATCGGGATGCCCTCTGTTGGTGAAGGTCCATCCAAAGAGGCCGGATTCACCGGGGCTCTGGAACTCACCCACAATGCGGAATCCCTTCCCAGACAGCTTCTCCCGGAGCAGCCGGTGATATTCATCCTTCGGCTCCCCCGAGGTGGAGAAGATGAACGCCTTTTTGTCTGACGGGGGTATCTTGTCGACCAGCTGGAAAAGTGACCTATGAGGTTTACCTCCGTAGATGCCCGATCCGAACCCGATCAGATCACAGCAGGCCAGATCTTCGATCCGTGCATCTTCTACGCGTTTGATCTTCGCATCCATGACCTCTGCCATCGCCCGGGCAACTTTTTCAGTGTTCCGTCGATGGTAGGATTTGTAGAGGATCAGCACGTTCATTTCAGATCATTCCAATTGCAGGCAGATATGATCTTTCTGGTGTTATACGTAGCGCATTGCTGACATCGCTTGAATGCGGTCTGGCCAGATGCCCCTATTCCGGTAATTCTTCCTGCCTGATGCCAAAAAGCGAAACAGAAACTACTTGAAAAAGAACCGTGGTACTGTCAAATCATCAGAATCAGACTGATCGAACATTCAGGATAGGAGATGTTATTACAATGGGGATAGTTAAGAAATTGCAACGCTGGTTACGGGATCCCCGGAGATCCGCCGTACGGAGACCGATCAATCAGCGGTCACCGGTGCCCATGCTCAACACCCAGACCATCACTGCAAACGCAACCCGCTTGCCGGAGCCGAGGTCGGCCGAGAAACCCCTCTCGGAACGGGAAGAGATATCCCGTCGCATGAAGGAAATGGTCAGCCGCAGCACGGAAATGCGAAACGTAAAAAACACCCGCAGCCCCCAGAATCTGAACGTGTATCAGGAACGGGTTTCCACTCG
>JBAIXL010000125.1:0-5147 GCA_037916685.1 Methanolinea tarda | reverse complement strand
GGACTTGCATCGGTGATGGTCTGATGCTCAATCTGCATGGAAGTGACCCGCTGGCTGAAGTTCTGATGGGGACCGCTGATGCGAATCTGATCCCCGGTATGTAACTCCTCACCTATCCGAACCACCGCCACTCCCACCTTCGGGAAATAATGTGTCACCGTTCCTGCCACCTTCTCCATCGATAGCTCATCTCCGTATGAAGGGAAGTAACCCGCCACGGACCATAAATTTATTCCCGGCACATCTTGAAATTAAATACTCCCTCTGCAGATCACTATGTATGCAGGTCAATTTCACCCGGTATGGCCTGTACCTTCTCCGCTGGCAGGCCAGTACCCCCATACTTGCCGGGGTGGGGATCATCCTGGTTTCGATGGGACAGATTGTGAGCGCAATCGTCGCCAATGTTATCGGAGGATTGATTTTTTTCTGGGTAGATCGCTTCATCTTCACCTCGCAGACCCTCGCCGCACAGTGGGAAGTGAAGGAAAATATCGTCTGTGCAGATTGTGGAAAACTCAGCCGGGGATATCGCCTGGTAAAAACGGATACGTACGATCGCAGCGATCATGACCGGCCGGAGTTCCGGTGTGAGGAATGTTCTCAGAAAAAGACCCGGCAACTGCGAGAGAAAGGGCACCGTATCGAATGAGGCCTACGGAAATCCCAGATACCCCACCATAGGGAATAATACCCCGCACCCCCATCTCTCTTCCATGATCACCCTAGGGGATGTTACAGCGGCCGCGGAACGAATACGGGAACATATCATTCGTACACCCCTGGTTTATTCACCGACCTTCAGTTCGATGTGCGGAGTCCCGGTATTTCTTAAACTGGAAACGATGCAGCGGGCTGGATCGTTTAAGGTCCGCGGAGCAATGAACCGGGTGCTCCTTCACCAGCGAGAGATCGGACCCGAGGGGGTGGTGACGGCATCAGTTGGAAATCATGCCCAGGGGGTGGCCCTCGCTGCCCAGGCCGCGGGAGTACCGGCGACGGTCGTCATGCCCGAGGGAGCTCCCCTCAGTAAACAGGAAGCGACCCGCCATTACGGAGCGAAGGTGCTCATCCATGGCAAAAACCTCCAGGAAAGTCTGGAAATGGCCCGGCAGCTGGAGCGCCAGGGAGCCATGTTCATTCATCCATATGATGATCCGGAGGTGATCGCAGGACAGGGGACCATCGCTCTGGAGGTGCATGAGGATCTGCCCAAGGCGGACATGTTCATTGTACCTGTGGGAGGCGGAGGCCTGATCAGCGGAATCTCCATCGCGGCCCGTTCGTTGTTCCCCTCCCTACAGATAATCGGGGTCCAGGCTGCGGCCTGCCCCGCGATGTATCGGGCCTTCTACACGGGAAAAGTTGAGGAGATCGGTGCGGATTTTTCGATCGCAGATGGCATCGTGGTGAAAAGGCCAGGAGAGCTCACCATATCCTGTGTACGCAAGAATGTGGACAGTCTGATTCTCGTGCAGGAGAGTGAGATCGCGGAAGCGATGCGCCTTCTGCTGGAACGGAAAAAAGTGATCGCAGAAGGAGCCGGAGCCACCCCGCTCGCGGCGCTGATGAGCGGGAATATACCGCTCGCTGACAGAAATGCCGTCGTCCTGATCATCAGCGGAGGTAATGTCGATTCACCTCTTCTCGAACGGATCCTTCGTCAGGGACTGCTTCAAAAGGGAAGGATCCTGCGGATTTCTGTTTGCATCGAGGATGTCCCGGGATCACTGGCCCGTGTTCTTGAGGCGGTAGCCAACAAGGGGGGAAATATCCTAGATATTCATCAGGTAAGAGGCGGGCAGAATCTACCTCTGTTTACCACCCGTGTAGACCTGGAGATCGAAACGAGAGGAGGAGATCACGGGCAGGAGATCCGCTCTTATCTCGAAAACGAAGGATATGGGCTCCGTTCGCGGTGACCGTAACAGGTATATCCCGCCTCGGCTTCGGAGGAACCATGGATGAAAGAGGCACGAATTCTCCGGTGACGCTCCTGCAGACGGTTGGCCGTGTGGGACTCGGAGGGGAAGGTGTGTTGCGCACCTTCGGAAAGGGGAATGAAGCAAACGCGGTGATCCGGGAGGCTTTTGCGCGGGGAATCACCTACTGGGATTCTGCCCACGCATATGCAGGAAGCGAGGCGTATTATGGCTCATTCTGGCAGGAACACAAATCCGATCGAAGACGGATCTTTCAGACCAGCAAGTCCGCCCGCCGGAATCGAAAAGGCGCACAAAAAGAGCTTCAGGAGACCCTTTCCAGGATGCGGATCTCATATCTGGATCTCTGGCAGATACATGATCTCCGCACACAAGAGGATCTCAGGACCATCGAAGAGCCTGGAGGAGCCTTGGAGGCCTTTGTGGATGCGAAGGAAAAGGGATATATCATGTCTCTGGGGGTCACGGGACATCATGACCCGGAAATTCTTCTTTATGCGGTAGAACACTGGCCCGTGGACACCGTTCTTCTCCCTGTAAATCCGGTAGAGAAAATAGTCGGTGGATTTCTGGACACCGTCATCCCGGCCGCCCGTAAACATGGGATAGCCGTCATCGGGATGAAGGTTCTGGGGGCTTCGCACTACCTGGATTCGAAGGAAGGGGTTTCGGCGGATCGTCTGATTCGTTTTGCCCTGGGAGAGGATATCGATGTGGCCATCGTGGGATGTTCTTCTCCGGAGGAAGTTCGTGTTCTGGCAGAGTCCGGAAGGGCGGAATCTCTCTCTGTTGCGGAACGGGAGCAGGTACTGGAGCGGTTCCGTCCACAGGCGGATCGGCTAGCCTTTTACCGGGGAAACATATGACCGAAAAATCTGACAGGGAATTTCACTACTTCCTTGATATGCTGTCGAATCCGGACTGGAACTGGAGGTACAAAGGAGCTCAGGCTTTGGGCCGTAGGGGGGATCCCAGGGCAGTGGATCTCCTGATTCGCCTGCTTAACGATGAAGACTGGAGGGTCCGGCAGAAGGCTGCCTGGGCACTGGGGAATATCGGGGATCCAAGAGCGCTTCAACCGCTCCGGCGCCTCATGAGCGATCCCTATGACGGGGTTCAGGACATGGCTCGTCAGGCTACCGAGATGATCCGGAAGAAAATGTACCAATGACTCCTCTTGATGAGGTGTCTCGGTCCCGAAAATTCCAATCCGCTCTGGTTCAGAGGACATTCACACGGAAGACCAAGGATCTCGCTCCCGGTGTCCCGAAAGATAGCAACGATTTAATCTTACCCCTCTGCCTACTTGTAATATTCACGCAGGTCATTCGGGTGGGAAATCCCTCCTGCGAATCGCTCATCCGCAGAAAAGTCCGGGGGCCAGGCAGATATCGGTGCATCGGTTGCCCATAACGATCGATCAAGGCGGTTAAACATGGATTCCAAATCTCTCGTCTCATCCCGTCATAACCTACACTCCACCACCTCGGATGCTGGAGAAGCAGATCGGGAGATCGTGGTGGAGGCAACCGATCTAGTAAAACGGTTTGGGGAGTTGGCTGCGGTCAATGGGATCAGTTTCCGAGTATATAGGGGGGAGGCCTTCGGATTTCTGGGACCCAATGGGGCCGGGAAAACCAGCACGATGAGAATGATTCAGTGTGTCTCCCCGAAATCATCCGGGCAACTGCGGGTGTTCGGTCTGGACACCGACACGCATCCGAGGGAGATAAAGCAGCAGATGGGGGTGGTTCCCCAGGAGAACAACCTGGATCCGGATTTCCCCGTCCGACAGGGGCTGATTCAGTTTGCCCGGTACTTTGACATCCCGCATTCGGAGGCAGTCACACGGGCAGATGAGCTGCTCTCACTCATGGCACTGGAAGAAAAGAAGGATACCACGGTGGAAAAGCTCTCCGGGGGCATGAAGCGAAGATTGATCCTGGCCCGCGCTCTTATGAATCGCCCTCATCTCCTGATGCTGGATGAACCGACCACCGGGCTGGATCCGCAGGCCCGTCACCTGATCTGGGAGAGGCTTCGTGAGCTGGTTAATAGTGGGAACACGATCCTGCTCACTACCCACTACATGGAAGAAGCGGCGCGTCTCTGTGATCGGATCGTGATCATGGATCATGGAAAAATCCTTGTGGAAGGGCGACCGTCAGACCTGATAAAGGAATATGCCGGGGACTACATAGTTGAGGCAGATGCAACGAGAGACGTGGAAGAATGCCTGGACCGACATCAGATCACCTTTGACGCCTATGAGGGAAGAGTGCAGATCTTCACCCAGGATCCCAAAGAGGTGACCCGCCTTCTGCTCGATGAATGCAGCATGGGAGGGGAAGTGGCGGCCCGACCTGCCACTCTGGAAGATGTCTTCTTACGTCTGACCGGCAGGACGCTCCGAGAGTGATTCAAGGGTGTTGGGTCTTCCGTTAAGCTACCGGGTTCTGAAAGTCTGGAGGAGGAATCTGATCACCTTCCTGCGGACCTGGAAAGTCAATTTTATCCCCCCGTTTCTTGAGCCGGTGCTGTATCTCCTCGCCCTGGGATTAGGAGTAGGGAGCTTCATCTCCAATATCGATGGGGTCTCCTACCCCCGATTTATTGCCCCCGCGCTCATCGCCATCGCGGTGATGAACGCGGCGTTCTTTGAGTGTACCTACGCCTCTTATGTTCGAATGTACTATGCCAAGACGTTCGATGCCATGATTGCGACGCCTCTTTCCATCGAGGAAGTAATTGCCGGAGAGCTCTTATGGGGGGCGACCCGGGGCCTTATCTACGCAGTGCTCATGTTCCCCGTACTGCTCGCATTCGGTGTGATCGACCTTCCCTCTTCGCTCCTGATCTTTCCCTTCGTGATTCTTGCGGGTCTCCTGTTTGCGGGGCTGGGCATGTGCTTTACGGCCATCTCTCCTGGAATCGACGCACTTAATTATCCGAGTTTCCTGTTGATTACACCCATGTTCCTCTTCAGTGGAACATTTTTCCCCCTCGTTCTCCTGCCCTCTTTCATCCAGGTACTTGCCCTTGCCTTGCTTCCTCTGGCCCATGTCGTGATCATATTCCGTTCTTTTACCCTGAACATGATTTCATCCACCATCCTGCCTAGTTTAGCGTGGCTATCCGGGGTGACATTGATCCTTTTCCTTGTATCCATTCGTCTGATGAAAAAAAGACTGATCGTCTGATACA
>JBAIXL010000124.1:0-1632 GCA_037916685.1 Methanolinea tarda | reverse complement strand
TCACAAGGATAAGGCAGAGAGCAAGGAGGGCAGGTCCGCATCGATCTCGCGAGGGGGCTTGCACTGTCGAACCACCGTTTCCGGATCCTTCAGGAGGTGGCCGGTGACGACGCAAACGATGCGTTCCTCCGGATCGATCCTCCCGCTTTCTACTAGTTTCTTTACGCCTGCGACCGAGGCCGCAGATGCCGGTTCCACTCCGATGCCTTCTTTGCGGGCCAGATCCCGTTGCATGGCGAGAATCTCCTCGTCGGTCACCGCTTCTGCGGTCCCACCGGTCTGGCGGATCGCGGCCAGGGCTTTTTCTGCGTTGACCGGGGTGCCGATACGGATGGCCGTGGCCACCGTTTCGGGATGACGTTCGGGTATCACCTCAGGAAGCCCCCGCTGGATCGCATCCACAATGGGACGGGACCCCTCGGCCTGGATTCCGGTCATCATAGGGAGCGTGTCGATCAGGCCCAGAGAGATGTATTCCTTGAGGCCTTTGTGCACCGCGGAGATGTTCCCTGCGTTGCCCACCGGAAGAACAATGCGGTCGGGCACTCCTTGCAGCTGGTCGATGATCTCAAATCCGATGGTCTTCTGGCCCTCCAGACGGTATGGATTGATGGAATTCAGCAGATACAGTCCATGGGATCGGCAGAGATCATGAACCATCTCCAGTGCCTGGTCGAAGTTTCCCCGTATGCTGATGGCTTCTGCCCCGTGAATGAGTGCCTGGGCCACCTTACCCAATGCCACCTTGCCCGCCGGGAGCAGAACCACCGCATGAATACCCGCCCTGGCGGCATACACCGCAAGGCTGGCCGAGGTATTCCCGGTGCTCGCACAGGCAACCGTACGCTTACCCAGCTGAAGGGCCATGCTCACCCCGACCGTCATCCCCCGGTCTTTGAAGGAACCGGAAGGATTCATGCCTTCATGCTTCGCGTATAGTTCACGGATGCCCATCTCCGCACCCAGTCTCCGGAGATGATAGAGGGGCGTCCCTCCTTCCTGAAGGGTGATCGGCTCACCGGTCACGGGCAGAATCTCCCGGTACCTCCATACCGAAAGAGGGCGCTTCTTCCATATCCTGGGGTTGATATCCATCCGTTCCAGATCGTACTGTACTGCCAGCAGGTGACCACAGACCGGGCACTGATAGAGTACCTGTTCCGCATCGAATATCGCACCGCAGGAGACACAGGTGAGATGGTACATGTATACATTCATAGACACTGCAAGGTAGTATACGTTAGGTTGATGTCCGGCCGGTACCTGCGAGAACCAGAAAGAAGAACCAGGCGGCGATCAGGAGAGGAAGGGCGATAACCGTCGTGGGCAGAAACGTAGAACCCCGCCACAGATACAGAAACGCGATGCCTCCTATCAAGACGAGAGAATAGACTACGGGTCGTGGATCGTGGTGATCGCCGGTCCGTATCGTTCCCTGTAACCGGGCGCTGCCCAGAGGGAAACCCCAGGAGATACCGGAGGGAGTACAGGAGTCCTGCAGGAGGTGAAGGATACATCCGGACCAGAAGGCGACCGATAACAGAAGAATCCCCGTGCTCAGGGAGTGCAGGAAAAGGAAAGAGAGGACCGCTGCATACGCAGTGATGAGGAGGGTTGCCAGCGTTACCCCGA
>JBAIXL010000123.1:0-1684 GCA_037916685.1 Methanolinea tarda | reverse complement strand
CAGGCACAGGAAGGGAACAAAGAACAGCCGCAGGAGCACTTCTTCTCCAATGCCCCCGTAAAAGGAAGCAAGAAAACCCGCAAATGCCCCTGGATTACCCGTCCCGGCCCCAACTGCAGGAAAAACGAAAACGGAAAATAAGAGCAAGTTCAGGAGCACGATACCCACTCCCACGGCAATTCCCGAGACGACAGATATGGTCAGGTGCTCTTGTAGCCTTGTTTTCCCTGCCAGTACCGGAGTCGGTTCTAATCCGATTAGCTTGCAGATCCGAAGGCCAATGTAAGCAAGCAGGGCAAACTGCACGAAATATTGAATGAACGCCAGCGGTATAATTCCAAGAAATTCAGGGAAGGAAGGAAAGCTTTGCCCGGTAAATTCGAGGGAGTAAGGGATGACCAGCAATCCTGAGATGGAGGCGGCGAGGGCAATGGTCAGCCATATCTTGAGATTAACCCCCAAAAATTCCTTTTGGCTCATAATTGGTATTCTGATTCCGGCATATTAATTAGGGTATTTCGTCTTTGATTTGTGATTGAACTTCAACTTCTATCGCGCACCCCTTTGGTTCATCCGGCGGTTATAGGGGCGGCGTGGGGATTGCGACGTCAAGCCGGTGAAGAACGGGAATTTCGGAGACACGGAATACTAAGAAGGATGAAGAAAGGATGAATGGTCAAGATGTGTGTTTCAACCGTACTTCTCATAACAAACCGAGGTCTTCTATATAGCACGGCGTATCCGCATCTAGATAATCATCTTCGACAATATACCAATTGATGAAGCGGTATCAGCATCTAGCCATGATCGCCCATGATATGGGGATCATTTCCGGAATGCTGGGGGCAGTCACCCTCACTCCTCTGCTGGTGCTCGTGATTTTTCGAGAGTGGGGTATGCTCATTCCCATGCTCTCGACGCCCATCGCTTTTTTTGTTCTGGGACTGGCCCTCTCCCGTGTCCCTCCCTCCGAACATTCACCTCATCTCAGTATTGCACTCGTTGCTGCCGCGATTACCTGGCTGGTGGTGGCGATTATCGGTGCGTTTCCATTCGTTCTGGGAATGCACATGTCCTGGACAGATGGCATCTTCGAATCAATGTCCGGCTGGACCGGTACAGGATTTACGGTGATGCCCTCCCTGGATACCACCCCCCATGTCATTATTTTCTGGCGTTCCTTCATCCAGTGGATTGGGGGCATTGGTGTAATCGCGTTTGGCGTTGCGCTGCTGAGTCGCTCGGGGATCGGGTCCAGCCGTTTATTCAGGGCGGAGGGAAGACCCGATGCCTTCATGCCGAGTATTGCCTCTACAGGAAGGCGGATCTGGGGGATGTATTTCGCTCTTACCGTTATTTTTATCTTGATTGTCTCCCTCGCGGGTGAACCGCTCTGGGATACGGTAAATCTGGTGATGGTCTCTATCGCCACGGGAGGATTTGCACCTCACGATGCAGGTATGGGATACTATAACAATCCGCTATTTGAGGGACTTCTTCTCCTGCCGATGCTCGCCGGCATGTTCCCGTTCAAGGTATATTTCTACGTGTTCAGGGGTAAAGTGAAAGAGATGATCCGGAGCAGAGCGGTATGGGCAATCCTCATATTTGCTTTTATCTCGTCTAGCCTTGTCTCCCTTTACCTCTATGTTTTTAACAACCTCCCCCTTTCCACGGCCGTCCG
>JBAIXL010000122.1:0-1892 GCA_037916685.1 Methanolinea tarda | reverse complement strand
TAAAACGCTTCCGGGACATCCGGGAACAGGACCTTTCCATGGAGCACGATCCCCAGTGCCGGACCTGGAACGGCCTCTCCACCACCATGAAGAAGCTCTTCGACGATTTCGACGAAACGGAGATCGTCACCATGGTCTACTTTACGCCAGAGGAAGAATAAGGCGTAATTCATGGTCGCGGGCTCGGGGAGCATCGAATCATTCCCGAGGTTCACCAGACAATTTTTAAGAAGGGGATTCTGCGGAATACATACTGGGTCGCGACAAAGCATATCGGGACGCAGATGATACAGAGAACGAACCATTTGGCGATAGGGTACAGAACCACGGAACCGAGAAGCAGAGCGACTCCGACCAGGATCAGGGGATGAAACATATAGACGGCATATGAGTTTTTCGACCATATGGCAATGCGCAGATTCTGGTGGTTGAATCTCTCCCGGAATACGACGATTAGTCCAATGCTCATGGACACCGCCACAAACGACTCCCATAGGGAGTACCCCGCACTCTGCCAGGATAGACCGCCGTTCAGGGCGGCCGTATTCCCGCTCACGGTCGCCGCGATGACCAATGCCAGCCAACCGATAAAACCCAGCACGATACCCCCGATCAGCCATCTCTTTCCGGTTCGGTAGGGTATTCGGGAGAAGAGGTCGTTTCGGTACGCCAGAATGCCCACCACAAACAGGAAGATGTAGGAGGCGAAGAAGCAGAGCTGGAAGTTCAGGACGCTGGTTCCGATCGGCTGAACGATCCGGATCAGAAAGGCGGAGACGGAGATGATCAGGATCAAGAGCACCGCATGGGTCGACGACATCTCGATCCGTCGATCCGGAGGGAGAGCGGACATGGGACTCCTTCGACGGACCAGACCGTAGATCAGAGAAAATACAAAGAGCGCCACCGCGAACCACATCACGCCGGTGCTGGAAAGAAAGCCGATGATGCTGAAGCCGGTCCATGGAGTACGGAGTTCCCCATATTCGATGAACGGAGTAATGGCGATCATGTAGAATAGGGACGGGATGATCAGACGATCAAATCTTCCCCGGAGGAATCCGCCGAACCCTCTACGGTCGTAGCTGCCTGCGACAAAGTAGCCGGCGATTAAGAACAGGAGTCCCAGGAAATATCCCTGCTGAAAGGACAGATAGAATGCAAACCAGATGGTGGAAAAGGTGTCCAGATGCGTACCCTCGACATAGTACCAGCTCCCGAAGCCGCTGTAGGTCACCGCCAGGTGATGCATGACCACGAACACGATCACCAGCAGACGCAGATTGTCGATGTAGAGCAGTCGTTCCCTGACGTTCCCTTGCTCCGGACGAACGGTGGCAGTCATCGGTCAGTGACTCCTGACGTTCGTGAGATCTCCGTTTTCGGGAAAGTAGACCTTTCGGTTCGATGCATCCCCAACAACAAATCCAAGACCTACGAACCGGGATCGCACAAACGAATTCACCCTTTGGAAACAGGGTTTCTACGTGACGAAGGTCTCTATCTCTGACCGAAATGAATTTCATTCTCTGTATCATGGATTAGGTGAGGGAGCGTTCAATGGAATCGGTCGATAGAGAGAATATCTACAAGGAATCGCTCGAACTGCACGAACAACACCGGGGAAAACTGGAGATCCACTCCAAGGTACCTCTGGAGAACCGGAGGGACCTCTCCCGTGCATATACTCCGGGTGTCGCCGAGGTCTGCCGGGCCATTCAAAAAGACCGGAATCTCGCCTACAAATACACGCTGAAGGGAAACTCGGTGGCGATTGTGACGGACGGATCGGCGGTGCTGGGATTGGGAAATATCGGAGGATATGCCGCCATTCCCGTCATGGAAGGCAAGGCGATCCTGTTCAAGAAATTTGCCAACATCGATGCCTTTCC
>JBAIXL010000121.1:0-1910 GCA_037916685.1 Methanolinea tarda | reverse complement strand
CGTGCGCTCGTTGAACGATCCCCCGACGCGATCGTGGTTCATGACCTGGAGGGAAGGATCCTGTACGCGAACCCGGCCGCATTGAATCTGACGGGGGATGTGTCCCTGGAAGAGGCGAGGAAACGGTCGGTCTTCGATCATCTCCCTCCGGAGATTCGGGAGGGAGGCCTTCTGGCCATACGGAAATTGCAGGAAGGAGAGACTCTTCCCCCCATGACTTCCACGATGTTTCCGGTACAGGGGAATCCGATTGATGTCGAAGTACGGATGAGTTTGGGGAGCTTCGATGGCCATCCCTCCGTGCAGGTGCATATGCGGGATGTGACGCAGCGGAAACGAATCGAGGATGCCATCCACGAAAGCGAAGAGCGGTACCGGACCCTCGTGGAAATGTCTCCGGACGCGATCATGATCCACAAGGACGAACAGATCGTCTATGCGAATACCGCAGCGACCCGCATTCTCGGCGCTTCTGATCCGCAGGAACTCGTGGGAAAGAACCTCTTTGCCTTTGTCCATCCTGACTTCCACTCCACCATACGCGAGAACATCCAGCAGGATCTCGACGGAATCGAGACCTCGATCATGGAGGCCCGGCTGATTCGGTTGGACGAGGGCCTCATCACCATTGAAGGGCAGGGTAAACGGGTCTTTATCGATGGTAAGCCGGCCGTACAGATCGTCCTGCGGGATATTACCGAACGAAAGAGGGTGGAAGAGCGGCTAACAGAATATGCGGACAACCTGAAAAGGAGTAACCGGGATCTGGAACTCTTCGCCTATATCGCCACCCACGACCTGCAGGAGCCCATCCGGGGGATAGTGGCGTTCTCCCAGCTGCTCCTGAAGCAGTGCCAGAACGGGGTGTGCCCGTCTCCGGAGAATTACCTTCGAAGGATCGAGAGCGCCGGTTTACGGATGCATGATCTGGTCAGCGACCTCCGCACCTATTCGAGTGTGGGGGCGGACCAGAAGCCCCGTGAGCTGACCGACATGGAGAGTGCCCTGTCCAGTGCCGAGGACAATCTCCAGCTGGTCATACGGGATACCCGGGCTTCTATTGTCCACGATCCACTTCCCGCGATCCGGGCGGAACGCACCCGTATGATTCAGCTTCTCCAGAACCTGATCGATAACGCCCTCAAGTTCCACCGGACGGGGGTTCGACCAGAGATTCGCATCACGGTCCTCCCGATGCCCCTGGAAGGGATGTGGAGATTTTCCGTCCAGGACAACGGCATCGGCATCTCCTCCGAATACCATGGAAAGATCTTCACCCTGTTCGAACGGCTTCACCGGAGGGATGAGTATCCCGGAACCGGACTCGGCCTAGCCCTCTGCAAACGAATCGTGGAAGGGCATGGGGGACGGATCTGGGTGGAGTCCGAAGTCGGCAAAGGTTCGACGTTTTATTTCACTCTTCCCATGCCCTGACGTGCGGTCCGGGTCCCGGGAAAACGTGACGGTAGCGAGGCGGCCTGACCTCTTCTGGCAGGATTCACTCTTTCTCTTTTACATATTCCACGCCTGCCGGGGGTTCATACGTGTCCTTGACCACGATGGTGTTCGACAGCCGGTTGAACAGTCGCAATTTCGAGCCCGGCATGGCGATCCACCCGATCAGGCAGTCGATAGGCAGCAGGAATGCTTTCCCGAAGGCGGACACGGCCGCGGGCCCATAACCCGCCTCTTCACCACTCCTTCCGGTTACGCGTACGTTGAGGGCCATCTTTCCGATGGATTTTCCCGCATATCCCTCCAGCACGGTCCAGTACACGAACAGCACCACGCTGTTCAGCCCGAAATCGAAGGGGAAGAGATTGCCCGGAAGTTCGTACAGACGAGGGAACTGATAGAAGATCCCAATGAGAGCGGAAACCACGTTCACCGCAATTCCCACCACGATGATA
>JBAIXL010000120.1:0-7329 GCA_037916685.1 Methanolinea tarda | reverse complement strand
GCCCAGCCGGCGAAGAAGTGCCGACATTGCGAAGGTGATGGTTGCATCTACTGTGGCTACACCGGATGGACCGATGTGCTTCGGGCAAGTGATCCCCGCTGGCGGGAAGGATGCCGCAGATTTGGCATAGAATAACACGAATCCTTTGAAATATCCCCAGTCCGCCTCCTTTATCAGGATTGGGGGTACAACCGTACTGAAAAGACCGTGCACGCCTGATGCCGGAGGTAGGATCCATGTTTCCCCGGACAAGAATGAGGAGACTGCGGCGCCGAAATCTCCAGCCGCTCTTAAGAGAGTCCCGAATCTTTAAAGAGTCGCTTATTGCACCCCTCTTTGTGGATGAGAATCTGGAGAAAAAGAAATCCGTTCCCTCCATGCCGGGGGTCTACCGGTATTCCCTGGACGAGATTCCGGAGATCGCGATCCGCCTGTACACACGGGGTATCCGGGCAGCGCTTTTATTCGGGATCCCCCGGGAAAAATCGGAAACGGCAGAATCCGCGTATGCGGAGCATGGAATCGTCCAGCAGGCCATCCGCAGAATCCGCGAAGCGGTACCGGAGATGGTGATCTGCACGGACGTCTGTGCCTGCGAGTATACCACCCATGGCCATTGTGGGATTGTGGGGGACACCCCCCAGGGTAAGGATGTCCTGAATGATGTGTCTCTGGATCTGATGGCCGCCATCGCGGTGAGCCATGCGAAGGCCGGAGCGGACATTGTGGCACCCTCCTGTATGCTGGACGGAGTGGTGTTCTGGACTCGGGCTGCACTGGATGAGAATGGGTTTGAGGATGTGCTTATCCTCTCGTATTCCACCAAGTTTGCGAGTGCCCTGTATGGTCCCTTCCGGGACGCTGCAGATTCCGCATTTACTTTCGGAGACCGGTCCACCTACCAGCTCCCTTCATCCAATGCACGGGAGGCGTTCCGTGAATCGGAGATGGACTTACACGAGGGGGCCGATCTCCTGATGGTCAAACCCGCCGGCTGGTATCTGGATGTTCTCTCCAAGGTGAAAACCCTGGGTCTTCCGGTAGCGGCGTTTCAGGTGAGTGGAGAATATGCGATGATCAAGGCGGCGGCAGAGAAAGGATGGATCGATGAGCGGAAAACCGTGATGGAAAGCCTGACCAGCCTGCAGCGGGCGGGTGCAGACCTGATCATCACGTACTACGCGGAACAGGTGGCCGGGTGGCTGGATGAAGAGTGAGGAGCTCTTCACCCAGGCAAAAGAGATCCTTCCGGGGGGAGTTTCCAGCCCGGTCCGGGCGATCCAGCCCTACCCCTTCTATACCCTCCGTGCTGAGGGATCCCGACTCTATACGGTGGATGGGGAGTCACTGATTGACTGCTGTATGGGGTACGGACCCCTCCTGCTGGGGCATGCTCATCCCGGGATCCGGGAGGAGATCCGCCTCCAACTGGAACGCGGGTGGCTCTACGGAACTCCCACTCCTGCGGAGCTGGAACTGGCCTCACGGCTGACTAAGGACCATCCGGGAATGGAGATGGTGCGGTTTGTCTCCACGGGATCGGAAGCAACCATGGCCGCCCTCCGTCTGGCCCGGGGATATATGGGCAGAATGGGGATCGTAAAGACCGAAGGAGGATTTCATGGAGCACATGACGCCGTCCTGGTAAAAGCGGGATCGGGGGCCACCACGCTGGGGATTCCGGACTCAGCAGGGGTGGTCCCGGATCTGGTCGCCCATACCAGCCAGGTTCCCTATAATGACAGTGCTGCCCTCGAGAACTTGCTGGACCGCCAGGAGGATATCGCAGCCTTCATTCTGGAGCCGGTGATAGGTAATATCGGGCCGATACTCCCCCGCGAGGGCTATCTTGACGAGGTAAGGAAGATCACCCGAGCCCATGATATTCTTCTCATCTTCGATGAGGTGATCACCGGGTATCGGCTGGGAATCGGCGGAGCCCAGCGGCACTACCGTGTAAAACCCGATCTCACCACCTTTGGGAAAATCATCGGAGGAGGTCTGCCCATTGGTGCATTCGCCGGTCCCCGCAAGATCATGAATCAGATCGCACCCGCAGGCCCGGTATACCAGGCCGGTACCTTCAATGGTAACCCGCTGAGTCTCGCGGCGGGAATCGCGACCCTGAACCATCTCCATGCGCATCCGGAGGTCTACCGCACTCTGGAAGATCACGGCCGGCAGATCGAAGAATCCCTGTCTCTGAGGCACCAGGGATCGTTCGTCCGCATCGGCTCCATGTTCAAATATTTCTTCCGCCCGCGGCCACCCGCCAACTATGTCCAGGCGAAACAGAGTGACACCGCAGCGTTCCGCGCCTTCTGGGAGAAGATGATGGAACGGGGAATCTTCCTTCCTCCCTCTCAGTTTGAGACCAACTTCCTCTCCCTCGCGCATACGGAAGAGGATATCGTATCCATCTCGCAGGGGTATCAACAATGCATATCAGGATAGGAACCAGGGGCAGCAAACTGGCCCTCGCCCAGGCAGAAACGGTGTGTCGAACGCTCACGGAGCGGGGTCATGAAGTGGAGACGGCGATCATCAAAACCCAGGGGGATCGTGTCACGGAGGTTCCCCTCCACGAGATCGGAGGACAGGGAATCTTCGTGCGGGCCCTCGATGAGGCGATTCAGCGGGGAGAGATCGATGCGGCCGTCCACAGCATGAAGGACATTCCCGCGAAGCGTCCTCCCGAACTTCCTATCGGTGCGATCCTGGCGAGAGATTCCCCCGCAGATTTTTTGATTTTTGAAGGGGATATCCATCAGGTGCGCAATATCGGGACATCCAGCATGCGTCGTCAGGCCCAGCTGCTCCGTCACGATCCCGAGGTGACCATCCGGCCACTCCGGGGAAATCTGGATACCCGGATTCGCCGTTTGGTGGCCGGTGATTTCGACGCGATCATTGTCGCCGAGGCGGGGATTCACCGTCTGGGGTATCAGGTGAGCGGAGTGAGGCTGCCTCCGGAACGGTTCGTCCCGACTGCCAATCAGGGTACCATTGCGGTGGTCTGCCGAAAGGATGAGGCCCTGACCGAGGCGTTCCGTGCACTGGATCATGGCGAGACGCGGATTGACATACAACTGGAGCGGGCGGCGATGGAGGAAATCGGGGGAGGTTGCTTCACTCCCCTGGGCATTTTCTGCCATAAGGGGCATCTCATATTGGAATCCCTCTCTCCGGACGGAACCCGATGGAAACGTCTCGAAGGGGATATGCAGAACGAGCAGCAGGCGCGGGACCTGGGGCGGAGACTGAAGGAAGAGGCAGCGGACCTGATTGCCGAAGCACGGGCACAGGTGGGCGATGTTGGAGAAGGGTAGGGTCTATCTTGTGGGGGCCGGACCCGGTCGGGCAGACCTGCTCACCCTGAGGGGCCGGCAGGTGATCGATACGGCGGAGGTGGTCCTCTATGACCAGCTGGCCGGGGAGATCATCTCCACGCTTCCGGCCAGCGCAGAACTCATCGACTGCGGGAAGTATGGTTCACGACACACCCTCGAACAGGAGGAGATAGAGTCGATCATGGTCGACCGTGCCCGTGCCGGAAAACGGGTGGTCCGTCTGAAAGGGGGTGATCCCTTTCTGTTCGGGAGAGGTGGAGAAGAACTGGAGGTGCTCCGTGCCCACGATGTGGATGTCGAGGTGGTTCCCGGGGTGACCAGCGCTATTGCCGTGCCCGCCTGTGTGGGGATTCCGGTCACCCATCGTGCCTATGCCTCACAGGTCACCGTGGTCACCGGTCATGAGGATCCCGAGAAATCTGAACCCGTGGTGCGCTGGGATCTTCTCGGTCAGATGGAGGGGACGGTGGTCATTCTGATGGGGGTCAAGAATCTTCCCTACATCATAGTAGCCATGAGAAAGGGAGGCCGATCTCCCGACACCCCCGTGGCGATCGTGGAGCGGGGATTTCAGGAAGGCCAGCGGGTGGTAACCGGAACCCTGGGTGACATCCTGCAAAAGTCGAAACAGGAGCACGTCCGTCCCCCCGCGGTGATCGTGATGGGCGAGGTGGTGCGCCTGTATGCAGGAGATACGCTTTGTAAGGATACGGAGGGAAACAGATGACAGGAATATCGGCAAAACGGAGCCACGTGGTCACAGAGGGGTATCAGCGGGCTCCCAATCGTGCGCTGCTTCGATCGCTCGGCATCACGGAGAAGGAGATGCATCGCCCCTTTATCGGGATCGCAAATGCCTGGAACACCATCGTGCCCGGGCACACGCACCTGCGCACGTTATCAGAAAAAGTTCGTGAAGGCATCGTCGCGGCGGGGGGAGTCCCCTTCGAATTTGGAGTCATCGGGATCTGCGACGGGATTGCCATGGGTCACCCCGGCATGCGGTATTCACTCCCGTCGAGGGAGAATATCGCAGACTCGATCGAGTTGATGGTGGAAGCACACCGGTTCGATGGTCTGGTGGGGATCGGAACCTGCGACAAGATCGTTCCTGGCATGCTCATGGCTGCGGCACGGCTGGATATCCCCTCGCTCCTATTGACCGGCGGCCCCATGCTTCCTGGAAGCATGGAAGACCGGGATCTGTCCCTTACCGACATATTCGAAGGAGTCGGAAAGGTGGCACGGGGAACCCTTTCAGAGAAACAGCTGCTCGACCTGGAATCCTGTGCCATGCCTGGATGCGGATCATGTCAGGGCCTGTATACGGCCAACACCATGGCCTGCCTCACCGAAGCGATGGGAATGTCATTGCCCTCCTGTGCGGCGATCCCTGCGGTGGATGCGGCAAAACTCCGTATCGCCCGAGAATCGGGAGAACGGATCCTGACCCTGATCGAAAAGGGGATCACCGCCCGTAAGATTATTACCCTGCCTGCATTGCGGAATGCAATCCGGGTGGACATGGCATTAGGAGGGTCGACCAATACGGTCCTCCATCTGATCGCACTGGCCGAAGAGGCGGGACTACATCTCACCCTGGACGATTTCAATGACATCGGAGAGGAGATCCCTCATCTCAGCGCCATGCAACCCGGAGGTCCCTACACGATGGTGGATCTCTATCATGCGGGGGGTGTACCTGCCGTTCTCAGCCGCATCCGCACCCATCTGGAAGCGGCGGATACCGTATCCGGACTTACCGTCCTGGAGATCGCCGCAAATGCACGAGCATTTGGAGATCAGGTCATCCGCCCGATCGAAAATCCCGTTCACGCTGCGGGAGGGCTGAAGATCCTCTACGGAACTCTCGCCCCCCGGGGTGCGGTGGTGAAAAGTGCCGCGGTTCCCGAGGATATGTGGAAGCATTCAGGCCCGGCACGCGTCTTTGACGGGGAAGTCTCTGCGATGACCGCTATTCTGTCCGGGACCGTCCAGGAAGGCGATGTGGTGGTGATCCGCTATGAGGGCCCCCGCGGAGCTCCCGGCATGCCCGAGATGCTCTCTCCTACCGCAGCTCTTTCCGGCAGGGGGTATAGGAATGTGGTGCTCATTACCGACGGAAGATTTTCCGGGGGGACCCGCGGCCCCTGTATCGGGCATGTTGCCCCGGAGGCCGCTTCAGGTGGGCCTATCGCCCTGGTGCAGGACGGGGACCGCATCATCGTGGATCTGATGAAGAGGACGGTGAATCTGGAGATCCCTTCCTCGGAACTGGAACGGCGCAAGGCTGCCTGGATTCCGCTCAGGAAAGATCTCATCGGGATTCTGGCACGGTACCGGGATGGCGTGGAGCAGGCCGATCGGGGTGCCGTCCAGATGAGCCGGACGAGGAACGAAAAATAATCTTTTCCCCATCAGACCTGATTCTTACGTTTTTTCTTGGTTGTATGGAAACGATCAACCAGGTGGTGAAAAACGAGGTAGAGAGGGGATTTTTATTATCAGGCAGACTGATGGAGCAGGGTTGAAAGGAGTGCGTCCCCCGAAGCTCCATATTGCGCAAGATATCGTTTAATACAGACGGGACGGGAAAATTCCAGTTTATTCATCAGGGATTCACGGGCATACAGGAGCATATCTTCATCGGCAAGGCGGGCACGGTCTTCTGATGCAACCTGTTTCAGATTTTTAAGCGTCATTTCGGCGATATGCTCGTTTTGATGATCCCAGAAACGTAAGAAGGTGTTCATGATCCCCATCATCTCCCTCACCAGATGATGGATATTCATATATTTATAAATTTCTAATAAAAAGTGCTCAAATAGTGGCCGAATCTATTTTTAATGCTATTTAATGCGTAATAGCCTGAATCTCTGATTTAAATTTGAAATTTTATTAAAAAATATAATAGATTAGCAAAATAATGAGATACTATAAAACAATGCTTTAATAAATCAATATGGAAGTAAATTACTCGCAGGTCGATCCAAAAATATTCGCAGTCCCGTTCTATACCAATCTCGTCAACGTGCCGTCTTCCAGGTTATAGTACAGACCGTGAAGGCTGATCTTGCCGTCTTTCAGCGCGTTTTTTACCAGAGGATATTTCCGAAGATGTTCCAGCTGAAGGCGGACATTCTCCTGTTCAAGCAGGCGCTTTCTCTCCTTTGTTCGGTCTGGAGAATCCGTGGGAGGAAGTTTCGCATCCACCCGTACCTTCGCCTCGATGGCGTTGGAGAGCCATAACGGGATGTACACATCGGCAGTCTCCTTGTCCAGGGACTTCATCGCCCCGCAATCCGAATGTCCGCAGATCACGATGTCGGTTACTTTCAGATGGTTGATCGCATATTCAAGAACCGTGGCAACGTTCCAGTCATGAACGGGGATGATATTGCCGATATTTCTCTGGACAAACAGTTCTCCGGCCCGGGACCAGGTTACCCGCTCGGGGTTAACCCGTGAATCAGAACATCCGATCCAGAGCACGCGGGGGTTTTGTCCCTTGGCCAGGGTCTTAAAATACTCTTGATGGCGCTCGAAATCCCGCTCAATGAAGGTATGATTTCCTTCCAGAAGTCTGTCAATCATCGTGTACCGCCAAATGCTCGTTCCTGAAAGACTAAAAGCATTTTGAAATCACTTTTTCACATCGAGCCCAAGATCGGAAGACATTTATGGGTTCGTCAGGGAAGATCAACTGGTTTACTATGGAAATCGTGAAGATACCCCGAATGGCGAAGATCGAATATGATACGCTCATCTCTGAAGGGTATATCAGCCGTATCGCCTTCATGGGTGAGAAATATCCCTACGTCGCCCCGTTTCTCTATGTATTCGATGGGAATTTTCTGTATTTCATCTCCACCAAATACGGAAAGAAGATCGAGTATTTCCGTCGAAATCCATACATCTCGGTGGAGATCGAAAAATATACCCAGGATCTCTCCAGTTACACCTTTGTCACCATGCAGGG
>JBAIXL010000119.1:0-9836 GCA_037916685.1 Methanolinea tarda | reverse complement strand
CATCGGCCCCCGGAGCACCCGCCTCCAGACTCTTGACTATCAGCTGGTGACCGTCCCTAATGCGAAGATGGCGAACAGCGTGATCATCAATTATGCACTCCCCGAGGTGAGGCTGAAAATCAAGATTTCCATCTCGGTAGCCTACGGAAGCGACATCGCGAAGGTCAAACAAATTCTTCTCGATATTGGAGGGGAAGCCGCCTCCCAGTCGCCGTATGTCCTGGACAATCCCGCCCCGGAGGTATATTTTCTGGAGTTCGGAGAATCTGCCTTACATTTTACTCTGGTGGTATGGGCAAAGACCTTCGGACTTATCTGGGAAGTGCAGGACTTTGTCAACACACGGGTCGATCAGGAGTTCCGTGAGGCAGGAATCGAGATCCCGTTCCCGCAGTTGGATGTACGTCTGAAAAAATCCTGATACCGGGGTTTTAGCCACAGAGACCGCAGCCGGAGCCTTGCAGAATTTTTCAGTTCAGAAATGGATGAGGAGTGGGCCTTCACTCCAGTGGTTGTACTTCCCTGGGTACGGCCTTGAGATCGATGCGGTGTCCCTGTCGGATGATGGACAGAGGGACGGGTTTATTTATCGGCCACTGGGAGAGGAAGCGATGCAGATCGTCGATACTCGTTACGGTGGTAGTATTAATGGTGACGATGATGTCGCCCACCTCAAAACCGGCCTGTTCCGCGGGTCCCCGTGGATCAATCGCTACTACCTCCACTCCGCGGTCGGCCACCAATCCCAGCGACTTCATGAGGAACGGCTCGAGCGGTTGCACCTGACCGGAAATACCGAGGTATCCTCTTCGTACGTGACCGTATTCAATCAGCTGGGGTAGCACCCAGCGGGCGGTATTGGAGGGAATGGCAAATCCGATTCCCTGAGCCATGACGATGATCGCGGTGTTGATTCCAATGATATGCCCCTGGGTATCCACGAGGGGCCCTCCGGAGTTCCCGGGGTTCATCGGTGCCGTGTGCTGGATGATGTTTTCTACAAGTCTTCCATCCTGACTTCGGAACGCCCGCCCCACTGCGCTGAGCACTCCGGTGGATACGGTGGATTGGAATCCGAAGGGATTGCCGATAGCCATCACAATTTGTCCGACGGACAGGGCATCAGAATCCCCAAATCCCACAAAGGGCAGATTTCTGACCTCAACCTGTAATACCGCCGTATCGGTTGCCGGATCGGTTCCCGACACTTCCACCGGGAAGGCGTTTCCATCCGCAGTCCGCACCAGGATTCGCTCTGCCCCGTGAACCACATGGTGATTGGTAAGGATATGCCCTTCGGCATCCACAAGGACCCCGGAACCGGCCCCCACGCTCTCTCCCCAGTAGCCCGGAATTCTCCTTCCGACTACTACACTTACTACGGAGGGACCCACTTTCTGCACTACCCGTACCACCGCACGTGAATATGCCTCCAGGATTTCCGTATCCCCCTGTCCTGGGTATTGTATATCGGGTGAGGGGGTTGCCACGGACACGTTCCCCTGTATCTCCTGATCTGCCATACGCCTCGACCTATCTTTCCATTCTTTTATACTTTACGGAGAGACTCTCCTGACAGCGTTGGAGGACATACCTTGCAGAGGATGGATCCCTTTTTTTCGATGACCGTCCAATGGTGATTAGGATGTTTGGGATCTCCACCTACTGTCTTCACAAAATCCCTCTGCGGGAGGCACTCGACCGGATTGTAGCCGTGACCAATCAGGTGGAAATTATGGACGATGGACTTCATTTTCTGCGGGACACAGAACTCCTGGATAGTTACTCTCTGAAGATCTCACTTCATGCTCCCTGCCGGAGTGTCAATATCGCGAGCATCCTTGAACCCATTCGCAGGGCGAGTGTGGAGGTTCTGGATCAGTGTTTTTCTATCGCGGCGGAACTGAACGCACCCGTAGTTCTTCACCCGGGATACTGCACCTGGAGAGAGGAATATCAGAGAGCCCTGGCTCAGAACAAAAAATCCATGGCAGAACTCAAACAGAAGGCACAGGAACGTTCCATCGCCATATATGTGGAGAATATGGGTAACTGGGACTACTTCTTCCTCCGTTACCCGTCGGATCTACCCCTTTTGAATGGTTGCGGATTTGCCCTGGATATCGGACATGCACATCTGAACCACTGCCTGAATGAGTTCCTTGACGTACCGATAGCTCATTTTCATCTTCATGATAATGATGGTACGGCGGATTCACATGCACCGGTGGGAGCAGGAACGATTCCTTTCTCCCGTGTAATGGAATCGGTGCACAGGAACCGGGTTGTACCCATCCTTGAAGTGGAGACCTTTGAGGGCGTATTGGGAAGTATGGACATCCTTTCCCGAATGTGATGTCCGTCCTGCGAACTCCTACTATTTTATATGGGGTTATGGCCAATAGTAATGAGCGTCCGTGCCTTTGTGGCTCAGTCGGTAGAGCGATACCTTGGTAAGGTATAGGTCGCGGGTTCGATTCCCGCCAAAGGCTCTATTAATCGAATACACCCCTTTTTCAAACCCAACTATACGTGATACGGGTGCTTCTGACAAAACGGTATTTATTTAATATTCACCTTATGAGGGGAACCATGGTTTTTTGGGATCCACTGTCTGACAATGTCACCATCCACTTTATCCCCAGGAGGATCTTCCTAGGATTCACATACGAAACGGGGCAAGCCCGGGCGACTGGATATCAACTTTCATAAGGAGGGATGGGCTCGAAATCTGGAAGAACATGGAACGTTCCGCATTTAACGGTCCTCCGGGTAACAGTAATAAACTAGGACAGTGAGAGAGAAGTGGATACGTATGCAGCTCAAAGGAAGTAAAACGGAACAGAATCTTCTGGCAGCATTCGCAGGGGAATCGCAGGCAAGAACCCGGTATACGTTTTTCTCCGAGGTCGCCATGAAGGAAGGATACGAGCAGATCGCAGGCATCTTTCTGGAGACCTCAGATAACGAAAAAGAACATGCACGGCTGTTTTTTGGCCATCTTACGAATGGTTCACTTCTGGAGATCAACGCGTCCTATCCGGCGGGACTGATTGGAACCACGGACATGAACCTGAAAGCCGCTGCTGCAGGAGAGAAGCTGGAGTGGGGAACGCTTTACCCGGGATTTGGCGATGTCGCCGCAGAAGAAGGATTTCCGGATGTAGCCAATACATTCCGTCAGGTAGCAAAGGTCGAATCGTACCACGAACGCCGATACCTCAGAATATTGTCCACCCTGACCGCGAACGCCGTGTTTGAGAAGGAATCGCCTATCCGCTGGAAGTGTCGAAATTGCGGGTACGTGCATGAATCGAAAATGGCCCCTCTCCAATGCCCGGTCTGCCGTCACCCCCGAAGCTATTTCGAAATCTGGGTGGAGAATTATTGACCCGCTACCCAGCAGAACACCCGCACCTCTTGTATGTACTATGCACCCGGCATCGGAGAAGTAAGCGAAGTAAATTATATTAGGGATATCGTAGATCCACGCATTCCAGGAAGGAGACCGCCATAGAGGAAATTCCCGTACGTTCATGACTCAGATCTCTGTCGTTGTATGCACCAAAAATGAAGAAGAGATGATCGAGGGCTGTCTGCAGAGTCTCGATACTCAGGAAGTCCGACCCGAGATCATTGTCGTGGATGCACATTCCGAGGACCGCACCCGCCCGATCGCCCAGAAGTACGCGGACCAGATTCTCTTTGATCTAGGCGGAGGTATCTCGGAAGCAAGAAATATCGGCTGGAAAGCCTCCCATCATCCGGTGGTCGCGTTCTGTGATGCGGACTGTCTCCCCCCTCGGCAATGGACCCGGAATATCCTGTCCCTTATGACTCCGGACGTGATCGGAGTCTCCGGTCCCCTGGTAGCCTACGATGGAGACACCACCACCCGGCTCAACATCCGTATCTGGGCGGACGGGTTTCCACGTATGCTATCTTGGTTGGGTTATCACAGCGTTTGGGGCGCGAACATGGGATTTCGCAGGAGCATCCTTGAAAAATATCCGTTCCGGCTCCGGTTTCTGGAAGACTATGACATCGGCCAGCGACTTCGTCACAGTCATGAGGGACATCTGCGTTTCGATCCGTTGATCTCCATGCCTATGTCATCCAGAAGGTTCAAAGAGGGATTTTACGAGACCGCCCTGCAATTTTACGTACGCACCTTTCTTCTCATGAAGCTCTTTCACCGGTATGATTTCAGCGGGTATTACCTCCCGGCGCAGAAATCCGAAACCACCACGCTGTCCTCCCATCAGCACTGATCCGGCACAAAAAAGAGAGATTCAGGAAGACAGGGTCGTGCCCGCTCTCCCGCGTAACGCCTCCATTTTGAGATCCAGAGACGTTATAATCGCTTTTTCTCCCCCTGCTTCCAGAAACGCAAGGGATGCCTCGATCTTTGGACCCATGCTTCCCGCAGGAAACTGGCCTTCCTCCAGATACCTCCTCGCCTGACGGGGCGTCAGATGATCCAGGTCCTGCTGGTCGGTCTTGCCGTAATTCAGGGACACCTTTTCCACGTCGGTCAGAATCAGCAAAATCTCGGCATGAACCAGGGTCGCCAGCAGAGCGGCGGAGTGGTCCTTGTCGATCACGGCTTCCACGCCATGGAGCAGACCGGATTCGTTGGCAATGACCGGAATCCCGCCTCCTCCTGAGGCGATCACGATCGCACCGGAATCAAAGGCCTGTTTGATGACCGGGCCTTCGATGATGGATACAGGTGAGGGAGAGGGAACCACCCTGCGGTAACCTCTTCCCGCATCATTGATGATCTCCCAACCCCGCTCCTTCCGCAAGGTCGACGCTTCCTTGGCGGTATAAAAAGGACCGACCGGTTTCTTTGGATGAACGAAGGCGGGGTCGTCCTGTGCCACCAGGGTCTGGGACAGGATTGTGATCACCGACGTACGGATACCCTGTCTCTTCAACACGTTATCGAGAGACTGCTGCAGCATATACCCGATCATACCCTGGCTTTCTGCCCCACAGACATCAAGGGGCATCGCGGGGAGGGTATCCCGGGCGATTTCATTCTGCAGAAGAATGTCCCCTACCTGAGGTCCATTGCCGTGGGTGATCAGGATGTGATGCCCCTCCCGGACCAGCTCGGCCAGATGCGTGCAGGCCTCCAGTACATTGGCAAACTGTTCTTCGGCGGTCCCTTCCTCCTTGTGTTTTAAAATCGCATTTCCACCGAGGGCGACGACGATGTTTTTTCCCATTCCAACTCCCTTCGGATCGAATATCCTGATACCATATAAGGTTGCCGGAAGGGATCACGCACGCATCGTCTCTGACAACGAATTCCGGCGAGTCGAATCTGGCTACCCCAACATATTTAACAGAGTGGGGCCTTTCGGCGGCTATGGAATTCTATGTGGGTACGAGCGGATGGTCGTATGAATGGAATAAAGGAGGAGATCTCTCATGGTATGTCGACAAATCCGGCCTGAACGCAATTGAACTGAATGCGTCGTTCTATCGTTTTCCCCTTGAGGCGTACGTGAAACGCTGGAGCGAGAGAGGAAACCGCCTTCGATGGAGCGTGAAGGTCCACCGTTCAGTTACCCATAACCATAAATTTAACGCAGAGGCCCTTGAGGTCTGGAAGCGGTTCCGCAATCGGTTCCTATCCCTGGACGACCTTGTAGATTTCTACCTCTTCCAGGCTCCTCCACGGTTCCATGATCTGGATCGTATCACGGCGTTCCTTCAGGAAATACATCTTCCAGGACGTATGGCGTTGGAGTTGCGCGATGCAGAGATGCTGGGCGACGATCCGACCTGCCGGCGTTTGCAGCAACACGCCATCCTTGTTTCGGTGGATTCACCGGATTTCCAGAACCGGATTTTTTATGACCGTTCCATCTATCTGCGTATGCACGGCAGGGAAGACTGGTACCAGCATGCATATACCCGAAGGGAACTCGAAGAAACCTTAAAAATTATTTACCGGCGCAAACCGGAACGACTGTTTGTCTTCTTCAACAACGATCACCACATGCTGCAGAATGCCTCCTTGATGCTTCATATGTTGAACACTCCGTAGGCAGAACGGAATTTCAAACCGTAGATCTTGCCAATTTGTTTTGTTGGATTTTTCACTGGAATCGTTTTTTCCTCAATCTACTCATCACCGTGACCTCACTATATACCATGGATCCTCCTATCCCTCAGCAGAGTTGACCATCGAATTTCGTGGAATTGACCTATTAATCGCACATTTTCTGGAAATATCCACCGATTGATGGTAAAAGCGGCAAGAACCGAGAAAGAAACTATTTATTCGTATTTATGTATGTATGTATTTAAAGAGGCGAATGCATGCTCTATTACGTGATATACAAGAACGATGCCTACGATATCATTCTGGATACATTTTCGTCGCGGGATGCCGCAGACCGGTTCATGCAGACCATGAAGTTCTGGTTTTCCCGGCCGCTTCAGATCATCGAGCTCACCCGCAGCCGAAAGGTGGTTCGAACTCCTCCATCTAATCTAACCTGATCCTTTTTAACGAGTACTTTTTATTCTCCGGTACCATCATCCAGTAAATCAGGGACCGTTATGCCGGAGGTTAATCTGTTCGATACCATCAAGAAACACGTATGCAAGTGTGCATTTGACCTTTCCCTCACTTCAAATGTCGAAGCACTCCTCAAGATGCCCATGAGAGAATATCACGTGTCGCTTCCTGTGCGCATGGATGATGGTTCCATTCGCACCTTCCAGGGGTTCCGCGTGCAGTACAATGACGCCCGAGGGCCCACCAAGGGAGGAATACGATTTCATCCCTCGGTGTCGATCGACGCAATTCGGGGGCTTGCCGCGCTGATGACCTGGAAATGTGCGCTTCACGGATTGCCCCTCGGGGGTGCGAAAGGCGGGATCATCTGCAATACCAAGGAGCTATCTCCCCATGAGATCGAGCGGTTAAGCCGGGCCTATATACAGGCCATCTGCCATGAGATTGGTCCTGATCGCGACGTTCCCGCCCCGGACCTCTATACCAATGCCCAGATCATGGCCTGGATGCTGGACGAGTACTCGAAATTTTCCGGGCGGACGGTCTTCGGAGTGGTGACAGGAAAACCTCCGGCACTGGGGGGCTCCCCTGGAAGGCACGATGCGACATCCCGGGGAGGCTGGTACGTACTGGATGAAGCGGCCCGCGATTACGGAATCAGCCTTAAGGGAGCAAAAGTCGCGATACAGGGGTTCGGGAATGTCGGCAGCCAGGCGGCTCTGATCGGCCAGCGGGATTACGGCTGCCGTATCGTGGCCGTCAGCGACAGTCAGGGAGGGGTTGTTAATCGGGATGGAATCGATGTGTCCCAGTTGTGTTCCCACAAAAAAGGGACCGGAAGCGTCATCGGTTTTCCGGATACCCAGGAGATCTCCAATAAGGATCTCCTGGAGATGGATGTCGATATTCTGATCCCGTCAGCGGTAGAGAATGTGATTACTCTGGATAATGTTCATTCCATCAGGGCGGGAATGATCGCAGAGTTTGCCAATGGCCCGGTTTCATCCGATGCAGATGACATTCTGTTTGAACAGAAAGTGCCGGTGATTCCCGACTTCCTCTGTAACGGGGGAGGAGTGATCGTTTCCTATTTTGAGATGGTGCAGAACCTGAATATGTTTCAGTGGGATAAAGACGAAGTCGAATCCAAACTGAAAAAGAGGCTCGTTCAGGCCTATCGAAGAGTGTATACCGCCGCCCATCAGAACGGGCTCTCCTTGCGACAGGCGGCATACACCATTGCCGTCGAGAATGTAGTGGAGGCCATGCGGCTCCGTGGATGGGTATAGAACGGCTGCCTATCTATTTTCCGTGGACGTAAAAATTCCGGCCCCCTTGATGGGGCAGAATCCTGTATGGCAGATCGTGAGATCCGGCATGTTGAGGATCGTCTAGTCGGGCGGCCCTAACGTTTTTATAATAAGAATGCTCCATGCGAACTGCCGAGAGGTAATAGAGTATGGAAAAAACCAGCGTGTCACCCGCCGTCTGCGCCATGCCGGATGAAGATCATAACAATCTTCACATCGAGATCGAGCTGCCAGGAGTGAATAAGGAGGACATCGTTCTCTCCATGCATGAGGACAGTTTTATGATTCGGGCCAAAAGAAACGACCATTATGAGTATGTGGGATCCTTTGCCCTCTGCTGTCCCGTAGATTATGAGGCGGCGAAATCACACTTTCATAACGGTCTACTCTCCATCGATGTTCCGTATCAGAAACCGCAAGTCCGCGGGAAGAGAATTCCCGTCGAATGAAATCCCCATATTTCCCTTTTTCCTGGGACTATGCGTCCCGGAGTTGCTGGACGATATCCTTTTATCCTCGAACACCGTGAAACGAATCCGCAGGAGGCAATCGTATGGCCCGTTGGGTCTGCACCGTCTGTGGATATATCTATGATGAAGTGAAAGGGGAACCCTCGACCGATACTCCCCCGGGAACGGCATTTTCAGATCTTCCGGACTCCTGGACCTGTCCCGTGTGCGGGGCGGAAAAAAGTGCATTCAGGAGGATGGAAGAAAAGGATGTCCATGCTGGAGCGAAAACCACGGTTTCGGATGTGCTCATAGCCGAGATGGCTGCATGGGGAATCCGGTTTGCATTCGGGATCCCCGGGTCCTCCTCCCTCGGTCTGATCGATGCAATCCGAAGAAGCAACGATATCCGGTATATCACCGTTCGTCATGAGGAATCCGCGGCTCTGGCCGCCTCGGCATATCACAAACTCACCGGAAAGATGGCCGTATGTGTCACCATCGCGGGCCCTGGTGCGACAAATCTTGCCACAGGCCTGTATGATGCAAAGGAGGATCATGCCTCGGTACTCTCCCTGAATGGTCAGGTGTCGTTCCAGTATGCGGGGCCGGGCAGAATCCAGGAGATCGATCAGGATGCGTTCTTCCGGCCCATTTCTGTCTATAACAATACCATCTATGACCGGGAGATGGCCATCCTGCTCCTCACCCAGGCCCTCAAATCGGCAACGCTGGAGCATGGGGTCGCTCAACTCTCTGTTCCGAACAACATCCAGAAACAACCCCTGGAGGCTTCGTTCTGCCGGAAGGAAACCTGTATTTCAGATACCGATATCGTACCCCGGGCGGAGCTGATCCAGAAGGCGGTTGAAGCAATGGAACAGGCGAAGCACCCGGTCATCCTTGCCGGATGGGGAGCGTATTCTGAGGGAGAGCACGTGGTCGAGCTGGCAAAACGCCTCGGGGCGCCCATTCTCACCACGTTCCGGGCAAAAGGAATCATCCCCGAATCTCATGAATGGATGATCGGCATCCTGGGGAATGTGGGGTCCCCCCAGGCCAGAATCCTGGCCAATGAGAGTGATCTCCTGATCACGCTCGGCGTGGGATTCTCCCATTATACCGATGTTCCTTCAGATAAACCGATGGTTCAGGTGGACATCAATCCCATGAAATTGGGAAAGAATGCACAGACCATCTCCCTCTGGGGCAACTGCCACACGGTACTGCCCCAGTTCCTGGATCGTCTCTCCCCGCACGAAACGGGAGGGATTCTCGAGAGAATCCAAGGAATGAAGCGAGAATGGGATGAAATGAGAGATCAGGAAGCGGATGCAGAGGCCGTCCCCCTGCGTCCTCCCTTCATCATGAAGGTTCTCTCCGACGTGATCCCGGAAGATGCGATCCTATCCGTGGATGTGGGTGAGAACCTGTGGTGGTTTGGAAGGAACTTCAGGATGCGACGACAACGCTTCGCAATGTCCGGATATCTGGGAACGATGGCGTCCGGACTTCCCGGGGCCATCGCGGGAAAACTCG
>JBAIXL010000118.1:0-2401 GCA_037916685.1 Methanolinea tarda | reverse complement strand
GGATCGCCTCCTCCTTCCTATTCCAAGACTATATCTAATAGAGAAGAGCATAACGGGCAGATATGCCAGAGACGACACCAGAAGGAAGTATGGTAGAAATCACCACCGAACAACTCATCGATATCGCAGAATCCCTGCGAAGAAATGTGAATCCAACTCCGGAAGAAATGCCCTACCGGTCAATTATACAGATGCTCCAGGCGAATTATTTTCTCCTTATGGCCGTGTATACCCAGCTGGAAGAGCGGCCATCAAATTAAGGTGGATCCATTTTCCTGCAATATCGGGCATTCACGGTGCAAGGACATACTCGTTCCGTGGTTCCTTCCTTATTTCTTTTTTCCTTCGAGATGGAAGTGATGTAGCAGACGGTGAAAAATCGGAGTGATAAAGATCGCCACCGAGATGAGCAGGATAAAACCACAATACATCGCGTACAGCCCGGCGAATATCTTCCCACCCGTCGTATGGAGAACGTTCACCGGACCCATTCCCCCCATCAGCATTGCGGCATTGAGGAACGCGTCCACGACCGTCATCTCCTCAAATCCCATATATCCCAAAATTCCGATCCCCAAGGAGAACAGGATGACCGCAAACGAGAGCAACGCAAATTTCGCCAGGCGACGATAGAATGCCCGTATCGGGAGAAGTCCCTCCTCCTTGTGTTCGAGTCTGCGCAACATACCCACATTTTGTTGAGATTTTCGTTCCATAATAACCAATCGCCCTGGGCCCAACGTTATGGGAGAAGCTAATTTATAGTAGAAGATCTCTCTCGGTGGGTATGGCCAAGCCGGAGAAGAATGACATGAGGAAACGTGCGATACAGGACGAACGCAGGAAGGAGAGGGAGGAGACGATAACGAGGAGACGGAAAGATACCCACAAAATCGGGTGAATTCTTGGTGTTTCCCATGAAAACGCGGACCATCAAACAGACCATCATCTTAGCGGCTACCCCCCATGAGATCTTTGAGATGTGGATGGATTCGGAAAAACACGCTCAAATTACGGGAAGTGCCGCGGAGATAGGAAGGGATGTCGGGAGTGAATTCTCCACGTTCGATAACTACTCGATCGGGCAGACCATCGAACTCATAGCAGATAAGAAGATTGTCCAGACCTGGCGGGCAAGTGATTGGCCACCAGGCCATTATTCCACCCTTACCCTCGAACTCACCGCCATTAACGGAAAAACAAAACTGGTCTTTACGCAAAAAGGGGTTCCGGAGGATCAGTACGAAGAGATCCGCCAGGGATGGTATGACTATTATTGGGATCGACTCACAGAGATATTTGCAGCGAGATCAACGGATACGCGATAACCATACCTTTCTAAGTGCGGCGTGGACCATCGAATCGAGTCGAGAAAGGTAACGGAGTGCTCGTAAGCTTTGGTCAGCATGTACTCTCACATGCTGGGACACCCGAATCGAGGTGGATGGCATGCCTAGACAGGTCGAGCGGAACCTTGAATGCACATACCGACAAGGATCTAGTATCGGGAGCGATGTGGTGTGTTGAAACAGATTCTCTCGGAATTCCTCCGCCTGGAGGGAGTGTCCGCGGCGGTGGTCGTGGGGCGGGATGGATTCGTCATCGAGAGTGCAGTCACCGGGAAGATGGATATCGAGGCCCTGGGTGCGATGGCCTCCACCGGCGTGGGAACCTCGGAAGCGATGGGAACGGAACTGAAGAAAGGTCAGCTTACCCAGCTGCTGGTGGAGACGGAGAAGGGGCCCATCCTTCTCTCGCCCCTATCCGCCGATGAACTGATCGCCATCGTGGCGGATAATGCGATGATCATCGGCCGAATCCGGTACGATCTGAAAAAGAATCGGGAACGGATCATCGCGGCGCTGTGAGCATGACCTTTCCGAAGGGTACGATAGTCGGTAAGTTCTCCGGCACGCTAGAGGATATCCTGTCTTCCATTGCACGCCTGACCGGGGTGCTGTACGTGACCGGGAAGGTCGGAGAAGGATTCCTGCTGGTCGACCGGGGGAAGGTGACCACCTGCGTGGTTGTCACGACGGTCGGGGAATTTAAAGGGAATGTGGCCTATGAACTGGTGATGAGGGACCCCACCCTGGATTTCGTCATCAGAAAATATACGGCGAAAGAATACCTTTCTGCCCGGGACTTCTGCGCCGCACAAAATCTGTTAATCGCCGGTGAGGAATCGGGGTCTGTCCCACCGGTTGCGTCCACGGAATGGAACCTGGATCAGCTCCAGCGACAGCCCGGGGTGCTCGCGGTTTCTGTCTTTCATGATGGCTTTTCGGTACAGTCGACCGGGAAGGCCGATTTCGATCAGGTGGCGGCGGTTGCAGAGGATCTTCTCCGCGCCGGCAGGAAGATCGCCGAAGAACTCGCCCATGAACCGCTCGATCAGATC
>JBAIXL010000117.1:0-1903 GCA_037916685.1 Methanolinea tarda | reverse complement strand
CCATCTTTCTTTACCGGAGCGATCGGAGCACACCCGATCCCGGCGACCACTTTGCGTGTATCGAACCCGAGCTCGTTCAATTTATAGATCGCTGTTTCCACGCATCTGCCGGCTACCTGGATAGAGCCCACCAGGGTCGCCGTAGGGGCAACCACCGCACAGACATTGGCGACATCCACTCCCGATTCTTCCGCGATCTTTTCCATCACGGCCCCGTTGGGAAGCTTGTCGCTTTCCAGGGCGATCACCGCATAGTCGAAGTCGTCTTCGTAATCGATGACCTCGTAGGTGTGCTTGGGTTTAAGCGCCAGGGCACGGGCCGGACCACTGCCCATGGCAAAATAATTCCCTACTTTCACGGTCCAGCCGGCCTTCTGGGCACCCAGGCAGGAAATAGACGGGAAATCCGTGTTCACCTGAATGAAGGGGAGCGGAACATTCTTGATCCGTCCCATGAAGAAGGAGACATCTCCCAGTCCGCCCATACAGATCTCGGTAAAGTATTTGCCGGCCAGATATCCTCCGCGGGTGCTGACTCCGCAGTCCACGATTCGGGCACCGTTATCCAGCTGGTGAAACGCCACATTCACTTCCTCAGGATATTCCACCAGATCGTCAAACAGATCCAGTGCGAGTTCGTTCACGCTAACCATATGAAAACCCCCACACAACGTATGAAATTCTGATAGATAAGAGTTGTTTTTCGATATGTGACGGGGCGAGGTTTCGGGATCCGGTTCTGCCGGCGGAGCGGCGAGAGTTCTGTCAGGCCGGGTTCAAGTCTTTACTTGCGGATCCAGGGAGAAGGCGTTCTTCGATCCGCGCCGGATCATAGCGGAGAGTGATGATGCGGGTCCTTCCCCGACCGCTGCGGTATTGCAGGTTGATCAGCCTCATGGCATCGAACTTGCTCACGATCTCATAGAATTTTGTATAACCGATGGGGATCGACTCCTTGAGGATTGCGTACACCTCCCCGGCTGTCATCTCCTTGTCCTCCGTGGAGAGCTTCGCCAGAGTCGCGAGGACCTGCTTCTCCTCTTCACGCAAAATACGGATGGTGAAATCCAGGTGCAGATACCGGGATATCTCATACGCTTTGCAGATATCCTCCCGTTCGATCTTCCGCCGGGCGTCATGTTCCGCCTGCAGCCCGGCTCTCCGCAACAGATCGATACCCACCCGAAGATCTCCACTCTTCATGGTCTGATCCACGGAGAGATCCAGCAGCTCTTCGGAAAGGACTCCGGGATATAATCCCTGAAGGACTCGTTCTTTCAGGATACTGTGCACTTCCTCCTGGCTATAGGGAGGGAAGTAAATGTCCGTCGGTCGAAGCACGGAGGCGACCCGGGGATCCACTTCCCGCAGCAGATCAATGGTCATGTCAGATACAATCAGGATCACCCCGATACGGGTGCCCGGGTAGGATTCATGGGACCGTAGCAGGGTATACAATACCTTGTTTATCTCATTCTCGTAGAGCAGATAATTGGCATCGTCCAGGGCGACCACCAGCACTGCCTCTTCCCGCAGGAGGATGCGGGCGATGGCATCGAAGAGCTGTTTGAACGAGGTACCCGTCGCCGGCGGAAGATGTCCGGCAAGCTTGCGATAGATTTGTGAGAAGACGGCGTACTTGGTGTTGTCGATCTGGCAGTTCACGTGAACCGGGATGAGCTTTTTAGTGCTTTCTTCGACCTCCGCAAAGAGCTTGCGCACGCTGGTGGTCTTACCGGTACCAGGGAGACCCCGGCAGACGGTATTTAAGGGCCTTCCCCCCCGCAGTCCGGGTGCGATCTGAAAGGCAAGTTCACGCATCTGTGTTTCGCGGTGATGGAACTGCTCGGGAACGTAATCGATCTCGAATACTTCCATATCCTTAAACAGGGTTTCATCCCAG
>JBAIXL010000116.1:0-2877 GCA_037916685.1 Methanolinea tarda | reverse complement strand
TGGATAGGGTATACCATTTTCTCCCACCTCGGTCATGCCTGGAGGAAGACGTTTGATCCCATCGATCTTGTACGGGAAGAAGGTCATGAACGAACCTGAAGAGGTTACCCATAACGAGACGGGGATCGAACAGGGAAGAAGCCCGCGGCATACCTTAAAAATCCTGGCTGCGGTTCTTTCCGTCGGCTCCATTGTGGTTCTCGGTCTCCTGGGGCCCTATCTCGAAGACTCCTTTACCCTTCATATGACCTTCCATGTGATCCTGATCGGAGTCCTGGCACCGTGCTTGCTGGTATCAGATTTTTTCCTCTGGTGGAGGCCCCCACGAGTAAGCAAGGGTCCGCATCATTTCCGGGCGATCCGCCGTGGATTATATGCTCTCTGCACTCCTTCCGTGGCATTTCCCCTTTCCACTGCGGTGTTGTGGTTCTGGCACGTACCGTACGCCTATGATGCCACCCTAGTAAATATGCCCCTTCATGTACTCGAACACGTGTCGCTGTTACTGGTATTTCTGGCCTTCTGGGCTCCGTTAATTTCTGATTCCAGACTTCATCTGCCCCACATCCTCACGACGGAGGGTAAGGTCCTGTATATCCTTGCGGGGGCCATGCAGGGGATGTTTCTGGGTGCGATAATTGCGTTCCAGGGGCAGGTCATCTATCAGTACCACCATACTCAACACCTGCCCGGCCTCACATCCCTGGAAGACCAACAATTCGGAGGTGCGGTAATGTGGATTTCCGGCGCCATCATCTATGGTATTGCGGCAGTTTTTTCGTTCCGATCTTCAGAGCATTCGGCTCGAGTTTCGAACTATACGGGAAAATTCAGGGGACTTGAACCAGGAAGATCGAAAAAGGAGGGATAAACCTACCCGACCCTCTTGTTCTTTTCAATTCAAACCGTTTGACGTCGTTCGAAGGCAACTGGGGCAATGGACGGATACGTTTTTAACCTATCCTTTATGATTAGGGCTTCCGATGAAGAGTGATTACCTATGGTTTCGATGCCTGAATCCCTGATCGCAATACTCAAGAAATGGCACTCTATTCCTGTCGCGACGACGGGTCCGGATGGTGTACCGAATGTTGCGGCAAAGTCGGTCCGAGTGATCGATCCACAGACCCTGATCTGGGGAGAACTGTATTTCAGGCAAACGTATCAAAACCTGAAACATCATCCCGTTGCATCGATCTGTGTCTGGCAGTGGACACCTCCTTATACTGCCTACAAGATGAACGGTCATGTGGTCATATGGGACCATGGTAAGATGAAAGAAGAGCTTGATAGACACGTCTGGGCTGGCCACGGCCTTGAATTTCAGCGGCGGATAGAGGGCATGGAAGCTGTGGTCTTCACCATCGAAGCGATATACGACCAGACCCCGCGGAGCGATTCGGCGGGAAAGCAGATATCATAGTTCCGGGGTGTTTCAGGCCAGTCATACGGGTATCCTATGGAGGTATGAATTCTATGTTTCACCCATCCTGCCGGTCTTACACTATCGCAGACAACGGGAGAACAAACAGGATACTCATCAGATATCCCAGGGAGTAAAAAAAGAGGTGCTCAGATCGCTGGTTAGAGGGGACACGTAACAGGGAACCGCTGAAATAGAGCAGGAATGCGCCGGCGGGAATAATCAATACCAGGGATATCGGATTTGTGTTTGTCAAGGCGGGTAAGAAGAGAGTATAAATGACGGTGGCCGCATTCCAGGTAAACACCGCCTGCCCGCCAGAAATCCGACCCGAAATGGCCGGCAGCATAGGAATCCGCGTGCTTTGGTACTCTTCATCACGTCGTATGGCCAGTGTCCAGAAATGTCCTGGAGTCCACAGAAATCCCAGGATTGCGATAGCAAACGGAGTTGAGGAAGGAAATAACGCACCCGTTGCGGTCCAGCCGGCAAATGCGGCAAAACATACCGCAGTTCCTCCGATTACCACGTTCAGATAACTGGATCGCTTGAGCCATGCGGTATAAATCAGAAGATATATCCCCGCGCCGGTCGCCATCATCATCACCGTCAGGAGAGGCAAGAATAAGATCGCCGTAAGAAATCCGGAAAAAAGCAATATTAGACCAAAAATCAGGGCATAAGGGGCGGGAAAGAATCCACTGGGGAGTACCCGGTGGGACGTACGTTGCATGGCAGAATCGATATCTCGATCATACCAGCAGTTGAGGGATCCGCAACCCCCGGTCACCAGGTATCCCGCGATTAAGAAGAGAAGGACCCTAAACGATGTCGGTTGAACGGGGACAAGTAGCAAACTCACCAGACCCACGAGCAGGTTTAAGAGAGTGACCCTTGGTTTCGTGAGCTCCAGGTACCCGGACAGGACTTTAAGGACATTCATGATTGTTTCCAGAATCTGAATCCAGGGCAGCCTATGTCGTTCATTCCCTATTTATAATGTCCTAAACGGGGAATGGAACCACCACATGGGACGATACCTTTTTTCATGCAGGGGTTCCTCTTTAGTCAGGAAACTACGTTTGGTCAGGTATCATACAGATATACGGATACTATCTGCATCATATCCGCCATCCTTAACCGTGGCGAACACCATTTTTCGTGATCCCCCCCATCGAATTCATCGGCTCTTTGGAACGGATTTTCTGGAGGTACACCAACATCCCATTTTCTCCCTGGTGGTATCCTGATGAAAGACGCCTCTCTGCATCTCCGCTTACTGAATATGCTCCTAGGCTGAAAAATCCGGATATTGGGCTCAATCCATTCCAAAAATATATTATTACCATCAAACGATTGCTTGTATCAAGTTCTTACGAAGACGGTGCAGTCGAATTTGGGAGATTTCTTGTCGATCCTCAACGATACCCAGATCCTGACTGGTAAAGACAACA
>JBAIXL010000115.1:0-2487 GCA_037916685.1 Methanolinea tarda | reverse complement strand
GGGACAGTCTCGCGAAGAACCGCCTGGGGGTCCTTCCAGAGCGCAAGTGCCCCGTTTGTGATCACCCCGGTAGAGACGATCGCCGTGCTGTACCATTCCCGGTGGAAAAAAATGCAGAAAGGCCTCTCAGATATCGGGCGGGAGGAATTCATCTCATGGACAAATGGATTATGGACATTTTCCGGGGAGAGCAAGAAGAGAGTGGGGCATCCTTCCCCGTATCCCCTGGAGCTCCCCTTCCGCTGTATACGCTTATTCAGTTATGTGGGGGATACTGTGCTCGATCCTTTTATGGGCAGCGGAACCACCCTGGTCGCCTGCCATCGTCTGAACAGGAAGGGAATCGGAGTGGATATCGATGCGGAATACTGTCAGATGGCAGCAGAACGGCTGGAAAAAGAAGTGGAAACTCGCTCGGATCTCGTGGCATGATGTCTCCAGCCGCGGTGAGGCCCGAGATTCCTTCCACGGCTACATTTAAAGCCCGAACTGGGACAGGGTGGTGAGGGACGGATCGATATCATGCCAGTCCCACCCGACTGCCTCGATGATACGCGTGATGGGTTGTTTTACGGTTTTATCCAGCATGGTCTCCCAGTCGACCATGAATTCCGGGGGAACCTGGTCCCCGTATTCGAAACACAGGACATCGGTCTGGGGGTATTTTTTCCGGACATACTTGATGTATACCCGCTTGGGCTTGCTACCTCGGCTAAAAGTAGTTCCCAGATGGAGGTTGGCATATTTCGCCCCTCGGATTTGGGCATCGTCCGTGTCATACTGGTCCAGCTCCTTGCCGATCCCGCCGGGTATGCCGATCTCGTCCAGAGGGTACCTTCCCGCACGGTACAGCCGGATCACTTCCTCCAGATAGGAACGGACCGCGGAGTAGCCTTCTCCACGAAGTATCATCTCGATCACCCTTTTCTGCACCACTCGAGTGATCTGGGGAGAGTCACTGCGACGGATCTCAAAACCCACCACATCGATCTCATCCACATCCTTGCCTTCCTTCCAGATGAGGTGTCCCGCATACCGCTTCTTTCTCCCTGCCTGGAAGAAACGCTGATAGATCTTCTCAAATTTGATGGAGAAATAATGGGTTTCTGCCCCGAGAACCGTCCGGGCAAAGTCGTCATAGCTGGCGTTCAGGCGATTCTCGATGGCGCGTGCCGTCGAAACGAGCTGCTCTGTGCCGGAAGGGGGAAGCTGGACCATGCAGGAATCGGTATCTCCATAGAGCACGTGGTATCCCAGATCCTCGATAACCCTGCGGGTGTGTTCAATAATCGCCCTTCCTACGGAGGTCACGGCAGATCCGATCTCCCGGTCGTACAGGCGGAATCGCGTATATCCGCTGACCCCGTAGTATGTGTTCATCAGTACCTTGAGCACATTCTGCTGGATGTCGTAGAGGATATAGGAAGGGGAACCAAACGGATACTGGTCCCGGGTCTGCTTTTTGTGTTCTCGTTCTCTCAGGAGTTCGCGGATGATGCTACGGGTGAGACCGTCCGGATGGGAGCGGAATCGGACACCGTTGGGGGCTCTCAGCTCCCCGGCAGAATCCTTTGTCTCGGGTGAGGCATTGATGGTCATCATGGCCATCGGATAGAGGGATTTCAAATCCAGCACGACCACGTGTTCCTTTATGCCACGGGTGGGGTCAAAGACCGTAGCTCCTTCAAATTCTTCGGCCGGGGCGTATCCCTTGGACGGCAGGACAAAGACCGAATGGGCCTTCCGCAAAATGTAGATATCGATAACGCTGGATGAATTGAGGGTGCGATCCAGGGGACAACCGACATAGCGGGCGATTTCCCGATAGAAATCGATGATTTTATTTTTGCGGTCGATGCCCACACAGATCTCGACGTCCTTGAAGTTGTATTCGACGAGAAGCGCCGGATGCTCTTTCCACAATTGCGAGAGCGTTCCCTGATACCGTACCTTCCTTTCTCCCAGCTCCTCCTCCGCGATGGCGTCGAGGCGGTAGGATTCCTTCTGGGCTCCATGCATCTTTTTATACGCGTCCAGAAGGTCAAAGAGTGCTCTTCCGCGGAGTGCACTCCTCTCTACCTTCTCCGGAAGCCGGGATAGCGATTCCGGCACCAGACCCAGCGTCTGCATCCGCCCGGTGATATAGGGCAGGTCAAAACCCAGAAAGTTCCACCCGCTGACGATATCCGGATCCCGGTCCCGGAAATAATCCACCAGACCCTGAAGCATCCCCCGCTCGTCGGTATATGAGCAGACGGTATGGGTGCCTTCTCGGAAACAACCGTTCTGCAATCCCCCTCTTGCCTGTTCCTCCGCTACATCAAGGGGAATGCAGCTGGCCAGAAGGAATGTCACATACTCCTCATCAAAGGAATCCCAGCAGGTGATGCAGATGATGGGATCCTTCTCCGGAGAAGGGAATCCGTGCGAATCATCGCATTCGATGTCCAGCATACAGACCCGGGCCGGGACGGATACCTCCGCCGG
>JBAIXL010000114.1:0-3730 GCA_037916685.1 Methanolinea tarda | reverse complement strand
TGGGCTCGGCGAGATTCGAACTCACGACCTCCGCCGTGTGAAGGCGACGTCATAACCAGCTAGACCACGAGCCCTGATGCATCGACCGGGATTCGAACCCGGGCTGTTGGCTTGGAAGGCCAAAATCATACCACTAGATCATCGATGCAGTGCCTTCTCTATAGGTATTATGCGTTATTATTTTTTGTTATATTGGAAAAAGAGAATGAGGTATATTCTACAAGATCGATCGTGTTAAGCCCAGTGCTGTTCCTGTTCGATCTGTTCCAGCGCCGCTACCCGCTTCTCCAGGGGCGGATGGGTGGAGAAGAGCTCCATCAGTGTGGATCCCGAGAGGGCAGGGATGATGAAGAAGGCATTTGCACCCTCCACTTCCTGCCGCTTTTCGGGGGGAACATAATCCATCCGACCGCTAATCTTCTGCAGGGCGGTGATGAGGGAGCGGGGCTGACGGGTTATGATCGCACTTCCCCTGTCCGCCGCATACTCGCGGTACCGGGACAGGGCATTGATCAGGATCATACTCACGATCCATACCATAATGGAAACCAGCCAGGCTACCAGAATGGGGGCGCTCTCCCTGCGGTCTCCTCCGATGCCAAAGAAGATCGCATAGCGCATGACCATGAACGCGAGCATACTGACGAAACTTGCGATGGTCATGGTCAATACGTCGCGGTTCTTAACATGGGATAGTTCGTGGGCAATCACCGCTTTCAACTCATCCTTGGAGAGAAGGCGGGTGATTGAGTCGGTGACCGCCACCACCGCATGACTTGGAGACCGTCCCGTGGCAAACGCGTTGGGAACGGGGGTGTGCACGATAGCGATGCGAGGTTTGGGAATCCCGGCTTCGGTTGCCAGTTCACCCACCATGGCATGCAGTTCCGGATATTCCTCTTCTGTCACCACCTTTGCCCTTGTACTCCACAATACCAGACGGTCCGAGAAGAAATACTGGACAAACACCAGCAGGAAGATGATAGGTACGACAAAGGTCGTCGGGAAATTCAATGCGAGTAGAATCCCGATGAAGATCAGATAGACAATCCCGAGAAGCAGGATCGTGAGCCACATACGCATCTTCAACCCGAGATCACGAGGCCAATTCATAGTTCTGTACTAGTGGGTGTTGTAATATTAATATATTCAGCGATCCCGGCAATTCGCGCATATTATCGAGATTATCCCCGATCCCCGAATCTTGCGTACTCATTAATATTTTAAAAAGCCAAAGGTGAGAGGGAACAAGATGCCGCTTGACGAAGTAACCATAACCCGCGCGATTCTTGAAGAACAGCTACGCGTGACCCTCGAACATCTCGATCTGGACGTCGCTGTGGTGGGAGGTGGCCCTTCAGGACTTACCTGTGCGGCGCTGGTGGCGGAAAAAGGTCTTCGATGTGCCGTAATCGAGAAGAAGCTGAGCGTGGGAGGCGGAATGTGGGGAGGAGGAATGATGTTCCCCCGCATTGTGGTGCAGGAGAAGGCCAGAGGTCTTCTGGATCGTTTCGGCATCCGCTATACCTCCTATGCAGACGGATATTATGTGGCCTCTTCGGTGGAATCCGTGGCCAAACTCACGGCAGCCGCCTGTGATGCCGGGGCGGAATTCTTCAATCTCACCTCGGTTGAGGATATCGTGATCCGGGACGACGGACGCATCCGCGGTCTCGTGATAAACTGGACGGCAGTGGAGATGGCTCATCTCCATGTGGACCCTCTTACCCTCTTCTCCCGGTTCACGGTCGACGCCACCGGCCATGAGTCGGTAATCGCACGGCTGGTGGAAAGAAAAACCGGCCAGGTAGAGGTGAAGGGGGAGCGATCCATGTGGGCGGAACGAGCAGAGGACCAGGTGATTCGCCATACCCGCGAGATCTATCCGGGGCTGATCGTGACCGGCATGGCCGCAAACGCAGTGGCGGGAGAACACCGCATGGGTCCCATTTTCGGAGGCATGTTACTCTCCGGGGAGAGGGCAGCCCGGATAATCCTCGATCAGTGAGAATAGCTGCATAAATACATTTTTTACAATCAGCACACCACTACAGACTATATGGATGAGACGAGCCCGGAGATCCTGCCCGAGGTGGCGTACGGGATTTTTGAGATTTTCCTCAACAAGGGACTTAAGAAGGGGGGCTCGTATCTCTTTGAACTGGTGGAAAAAGGAGTCGATTTTGAAGGATCGTTTGAGGAGGTCCTCCGCGAGTTTGAGAGGGAATATCCCCAGCTCGCCCGGACATTGCATGAACGATTCGGGGATACTCATACCATCTATCAGATGATCCGCGAAGGGGAGGGGGTGACACCGACCCGCACTACTCTGACCTATTATATCATCCAGGATGCTCCCGACGTGGAAACTGGCGAGCTGGACGACGAAAATGCGGGAAAGTGGCTCATTTTCGTGGATCGGGACAAGGTCGATGGAGCATGGCGGATCATCCGTGACGAGACGATTTCCGGGCTCCTGGGCATCTCCGCCAAGGTGAGCACAGCAAAACCGAATCCGGATTCCCGCGACGACCGGAAGGTGATCTTTGTGTACACCCGGAACTGGCAGGATGAGGCGGATGTCATGCGGGTGCGGGAACGGCTGCGAGAGCTGGGATATGAGGAGAGGCTTGGGTATAAAAGGAATATCGAGACCTACAAAGGCGAATACAGTAAAAAGGGAAAAAGAGTTACGTATTACAGCGCCTGATCACGCTTTCCGCTCTTTGTTCTTGGGGCGGAGAAATTTATAATTACACTTGCGACATCGCGTCGCCCGAATGGCATTACGGGCGTTACACTTCATACAGATCTGCACGTTCAACAATCGCGCTTCTGCTTCTGGAAACTTGGCCATATTTCTTTACACCACACTATCTGCTCTATATAGAGGGAGTTCCGATCTCTTAACCCTTCTGTCGGTGCGCATCCAGTTTCTCCAGGAGCCAGGACGTAAATGCCGTAAGAGCTCTTCCCCGATGCGATACCCGGCTTTTTTCCTCCAGAGGCACTTCCGCAAATGTCCGGCCCCCGACCTCAAAAATAGGATCATACCCGAATCCCCCGATTCCCCGTGGAGAGACAATTCGACCTTTGACAGACCCTGAAAATACCTGTATTCCTGCCTCATCGGCATACGCGATCGCGGTGAGGAAGCGGGCATCCCTGTCCGTGACTCCCTCCATCAGTTTTAGAATTCCTTCATTTCCCAGCGTGTCCAGTACGTAGGCAGCATAGGGCCCGGGAAATCCGTTCAGAGCTCGGATGCAGAACGCGGTGTCATCGACAATGAGCGGACGTGTCAGAGCCTGATAGGCAAAGCGGGCCTTTCCCCTCGCGATCTCCCGGACATCATTATGACGGAATTCCGGGCAATCCAGCGGGACGTGTTCCACCTCGATGATCCCCTGCAGATAGGACTCGACCTCCCTTGCCTTGTGGGGATTTCCGGTGACCACCGCGAGCTTCACAGGTATCTTCCCCTCCGTTCGATCTCCTGTTCCCTTTTCAGCACCTCTTCATAATTCGGGAAATTTTCCCGATATCCTTGAACGAACGCCTCTTTCAGGCGCTCGTGGTCAGAGGTAGTGCTTTTCAGCGTCTGGAAGAGCACGTGGATGTCCACCCCTCGGGTCTCGATCTCCGTGGAGACCTGCGCCAGTCCGAAATCGATCAGTACACACCGGTCCCGAAAAAGGATCATGTTACTGGTGGTCAGATCCCCATGAAT
>JBAIXL010000113.1:0-3978 GCA_037916685.1 Methanolinea tarda | reverse complement strand
GAGTGCGGGCGCGGGCGGCGGGATATCCGAACCGATCCAGAGCGTTCACATCAAATGCACCACAGCCCACCATACCCATATCCGAAACAACAAACACAAGGTTGACCGGGCCGAGGGAGATCACGTAACCGGTCATCTCCTTATGGGGTAGCATTATTCGTTCTTCTTCCATGGACAGGGATTAGAAATGGATCAATAAAGTCCTATCCCGGGCATGGGAAAAAGACAGGGCTTATGGCCCCGTGCGTCCACACAATACACGGAAAATCGGATGGGTGAAGATTCCGCAATCCGAACGCTGCTTGCAGACGTCATCGGTGGCCACCGGCTTTCCAACAGTGAAGCTCTGCGGCTCCTTGACGTAAAGGACCGCATGGTCTGGGAGATCGTTTCCACCGCCGACACGATGAGGGAAGTAAGAGTGGGAGAAATGGTCACCTACGTGAAAAACCAGAATATCAACGTGACCAACCTATGTGTGAATTCCTGTGGATTTTGCGGATTCAGTAAAAAACCCGGCGATTCCGGAGTATACCATCTGACCAAGGACCAGGTAGAGGAGAAAGCGGCGATGGCGGAGAGACGGGGAGTGACCGAAGTGTGCACGGTGAGCGGTCTGCATCCGGAATTCACCGCACAATCCTACCTGGACATTCTCTCCTGGATCCGCGGTAAAGCCCCTCATGTGCATATTCACGCAAGCAATCCCATGGAGGTCGCCTACGCGGCGTCCCGGAGCGGTTGGAGCACAGAAGATGTCCTTCGCGAGATGAAACAAGCCGGACTGAATTCCTTGTGCGGAACGGCGGCCGAAATTCTGGATGATCGGGTACGACGGGTGTTGTGCCCTCAAAAGATCGATACCGCAACGTGGATTCGCATCATCCGGGAGGCACACTCCATGGGTATACCGACCACGGCCACGATCATGTACGGGGCATACGAAGGTAATGACGCAAGGGTCCGTCATCTGGAGATCGTGCGTACCATCCAGGACGAGACGGCGGGATTCACAGAGTTCGTGCCCCTCTCCTACGTGCATCGTAATACTCCCCTGTTCCGTTCCGGCATTGCACGCAGCGGAGCAACCGGTAGAGAGGACATACTTATGTACGCGGTTTCACGCCTGTTTCTGGATAATATACGGAATCTTCAGGTGTCCTGGGTGAAATTGGGTACAAAGCTGGCCCAGTTAGGATTGCTTGCGGGCGCGAATGATTTAGGAGGTACACTCTACGAGGAAAGCATTTCCCGGGGTGCCGGCGCATGCACGGAAGAGTACATGGATCCCGAGGAAATGAAAAGAATCGCAGAGGACCTGGGCAGGCCTCTCCGTCAGCGCACAACGCTCTACCAGTTAATCTGAGGGGTGGAGAAACTTCACAATTTTTTTGCCGATCTCGTGTGCCCTCTTAACGGCATGGGCATCTTGGAGCACCTCACCAGGAAGGTAACCCTTTCCGGAAACACCGCCAAAATAGCTGAATTCATGAGAACTAAAAAACCCCTCGATGGTCTGGAGTGCCCGGTTCCCACCCTTGTCTGCATTACAGGTAACTCCCACCGCGATCCTCCCCGCAAGTCTCCGATCATGATAGAGTGAATAGGTGCGGTCGATGAAGTTCTTCAGATGTCCGTTTACGTCGTAATAATACGTGGGGCCACCCAGGATCAGGACCTCGCAGGCAAGTGCCCGCTCAATGACCGAATCCCAGTCGTCATCCATATGCACACAGGTCTTTTGTATTTTGCAGGATTCACACCCCCGGCAGGGTTTGATCTCCTTGTCGGCTAACGAGATAAACTCTGTTTCTAGTCCCGCACGGGAGCATTCTTCCAGTATGATCTTTATGAGTGTGGCGGTATTTCCTTCCGGGCGCATACTCCCCGAGATGCCAAGCACTTGCATACTGTCCATTCATCGCCCGGGGTTCTTGATTGTTTGGATGGATGGATCGATGCCCAGGCTTTTCATCGCATTCACCATCTCGTTCCTTGGATCTTCCCGCCGGAAAAATAGATGCGAGGAGCAGCGGCAGTCGCTGCAGCCAAATCCCGGTACTGCGGGGGGACCGATACGATCCGCAAGAGAACATTCCAGATCTTTCTCTGTCACCCCGAAGATCGCATACCTCATGCGGAAGCGATCACTGTGCAACAGATAATCGATATGCCAGTAGGGAGGGCGGTCCCGGTTCAGATAGAGCAGGTGATGTCTTTTGACCCGGGCAAATCCGCCAGGGCTGAGTGCAGAACCGACGTACCCATACCACCCAGGTGGAAACAACCTCTCACCAAGGGATCCCACGGATATCTCACCTCCCGGTGATTCGAAAAGGACAACATAGACTCCTTTAGGAGAATGTTGTCTGCAGGATCCGATGTGCGGCGACAATATGCCCTCCTCCTCCATGAGGAACGGGGAATCCGTGTCCGGGATACAATCCCTCAACTGCGATATGAGAGAGGAGCGTTACCGATCGCTTCAGATCCTCAAGGTTACCGCCGGGAAGGTCGTAACGGCCAAATGATCCTTCGGTGAAGACGGTATCTCCAGAAAAGAGAATTTGCTCGTTTTTTTCGTACAGGCATATGCTTCCCGGGGTATGCCCGGGGGTATGAATCACCTGCAGAGAGCCGATCGATTCCCCTCCCTCCAACAGACGCTGGGGACGAACAGGCGGAGCTCTCGCTCCAAATAAGACCGCCACACTCTGCATATCGTCACGCAGGGCCATCGCATCGGATTTGTGAATGGCGATCTCGGCATGGCACATGTCTGCTATCTCCCGCACATGTGCCGTGTGATCGTAATGACAGTGGGTGAGCACGATGGTCCGAATGGTGTCACGATAGGGAACCACCGCCATGGGCAGGATCCCTGCGTCGATGAGAATATCTCCGAAGAGATACGCATTACCGGTCGAGACGGTGCCCGGCAACCACTGGACAGGCATGCTAAAGTAATATGGCTTCCCACCCAATGTGTCTTATGCACGCTCTTCTCCGGGAATGCCGGACGGGAATCCCCCCTGGAATCGAACCGGTTGCCCGAGCAGAAGGTATGGATCCGGGGCGGTTTGTTCAGGCACTCCTCAAAGGATGGATTACCCTCCCGGCGAATCCGCGCCATACCTGTACTTCGGTCCCCATCGGAGAAGGATGTCGGGTGAAGGTGAATGTGAATATCGGAACCTCCGCCCAGAGATGTGACCACGAACTGGAAATGGAGAAAGGACGTGCCGCTCTTGCGAATGGAGCAGATACCCTGATGGATCTGTCCACCGCGGGAGACATTCCCGCATTGCGTAAGAGGATCCTCACTCTTGGTGTTCCCGTCGGGACCGTTCCTATCTATGAGGCGGTCCGCAGGGCGGGAAGCGCTGTCGATGTGGATGCGGATCTGCTATTCAGAGTCATCCGAGAGCACTGCAGGGAGGGGGTCGATTTTTTAACCCTCCATTGCGGAGTAAACCGGGAAGCTTTTGAAGCCCTGCAGACGGATCCGCGTCTGATGGGAGTGGTCAGCCGGGGGGGCGCGTTTCACCTGGCCCGGATGGACCAGAGCGGAGAGGAAAATCCCCTCTTCTCTGAATTTGACTATCTTCTCGAAATACTCGATGAGTTCGATGTCGTGATCAGCCTAGGAGACGGGATGCGTCCCGGAGCCCTCCATGATGCAGAGTGCCTGGCTAAGATGACCGAATACCTGACTCTGGGAAAACTCTCCAAAATCTGTCAGAAGAAGGGAATACAGCGTTTCATTGAAGGTCCGGGACATATTCCTCTTTCACAAATTGGGTATAATGTCCAGACGATCAAGGAACTCACCGATAACGCTCCCCTCTACCTGTTGGGCCCACTGGCGACCGATATTGCGCCGGGATATGATCATGTTGTGGCGTCTATCGGAGGTACGCTCGCCTGTATGCACGGAGCGGATTTTCTGTGCATGGTCTCACCCAGCGAACACCTCGC
>JBAIXL010000112.1:0-2511 GCA_037916685.1 Methanolinea tarda | reverse complement strand
ATGTAACCTTCTATCGAGCAATTCCTGAAGATGGAAGTATCTCGTAATCGTTCCTTTCCCGCTCCAGGAGCCCGCACACCTAGATTACCTTGACCCCATCAACTCATCACGATCTGGATAAGGGAGGGATACTTTCTCATCATCGCATAGACGATAGGGCGAGAGACCCAGACCTTCCCTTCACGAAGCACCCGCAACATGCTGATCTCTCCCAGCACCTGAAGAGCCCGGACCGCAAACTCATCGGTGAGGTAACAACTGTCCGGCACGTCCATGTCGGAATAGAAGAGGAGAGGCAGTCGTACGCGATCCCTGATATCAGGAGGGATTTGTCTCCAGAGCAATCTTAGCGCGTCCCGATTAAACACGTGATCCTTTCCCTCTTTGGTCGGTGCGGAGGGAAATTCCTCGTTACAGAGTGCAGTGAGGGTTTTTCGCTCGACCACCACCGTTGCATTGATCTTTCGGATCTCCAGCTGCATCCACCGCCTCAATACCGACTCGTCCGTGAAAGAGGAAAGATCCCGCACGATGATGGATAGTCTTTGCATCCGGTATTTCTACTTTACTGGCATCAGAAATTTTGCGACCAACTAGCCAGCCTTTTCAAATTTCCGCATTATTTTATCAAGGATTCATTAATAGACCATTACAGAAACTACATGAAGCTGCAGATCTCAACGTATCACCGGCATCCACTAGAGGAAAGAGGATGACAAAGATCGGCAGATTACAGAAATATCTGGAGGAAACCGGGCTGAAACCCGATGAGGACCTGTTCCTCGAATATTCGGTGCGGGATCTGATCACCGTCGATGTGGCGGTTCTACACAATGAGCAGAAGATCGCCTTTATGGACATTCTGAACCCTAGTCGTGTACAGAAGTTGACCAATCTTGGTTGGAAGCCGGTGCAGATACCCCGGCTAAAACTGCTGACACGGCAATGGGTCGGGAATGTTTTGGCGAACATTCCGTCGCCCGTATATTCCTGATTCTATACTCTTTTTTTGCTTACCTATACGGTTTCAGAAGATGATCAATCTTTATATAACAGGAATGATGGGCTCAGCGAGGTAGCACTCGAGATCTCCCTCGTGTGAAAAGGGCGTAACGACAACTTCCCGAATTCGCTCAGAAAATAAGCGTTTATAGAAGATGCCCTGCAAGAACAAAGGATCGAACTAACGTCTAATCGGAACTTGATTTTAGACATTTCCATTCTTTCCGTACCAGACACAAGTCGGGTAGATGACGGTTGGCATGATTCTCACCCTGCCATTTCAGCTTGTGGAAAAGGCGGTTGACCGATACCATCTTTGCGACATTCACCTCATCCGAAGAGAATTCTGGACGTTGACCACCGATGGCCAGCGTACCGAATTTTCGCGCATTCCTTTGATGCTATTCTCATGCTACCATTAGACATGTCAATCGGCCCTCCTGCCAGAGAAAAAAAATCGTCTTATTAATGCATATCTTTCCTAAGTGTCAGGTTCATTCCTACCCCATCGTATAAGAACCGTGGCTAGCACCAGTACCCATAGCATATATCCATAGACATTGATCCGTTCGATCAGACCAAGCCATGGCGGATTTGACGGATTGATTCCTGATGTAACCAGCCAAAATGATACAACGCCTGCTCCGAGGAGTACTAATATTGTTCCAATCGAGTAGAAGCGGAACCAATTTTGATACGCAACCGCTCCGGATATGATGGTCACCAGAATTAGAATTACTTGAATTCCTGCGAAAATGGTGTGCACGGTATTGGCAAACGAATTCACCGGCTCACCAAGATGCATCGGGAACGGTGTCCACGCCAGGCCGATGAAACCAACCAGTATCAGCATGCCTCCCGTGATACGCAGAGCGCGATTTTTACTCGCTGATCTCCATACGCCCAGTCCGAACGTGAGAGTTAGTAATGCGTAAACAATGAGAGATGGAACCACGAACGATCTGGTTGGAGCACCAATAGCAGATTCTTCGCTGATGGCTTGATTGATGAAACTATATCCGGGGGTTAGTACTCCTGCAAGTATATCCGTACCGGCATAGAGGAGGGAGGAAAGAATACCACAAGTGAGAAGGACCTCATTCAATGAGACCTTTTCTGAATTCTTTCTCATACGGCCAGTTTAGATATCCTAAACCAAATAAATGATGCGGCTGGCGTATGCCCCCTGCTATTTATGTATCCCGCCATCCACTACCCTCAGGTGGCGCGCCTACACTCCGCCAGCGGTAGCCACAGGAGAAAAGGACAAGTAAAACCGATAGAATGTAAAAAGAAACAAAATCCACCCAATTCCGTCAACCGATTCATCTGACTTTATCCAAGGACATGGAACATTTACGGAAAAATACGGGCAAAAATGCCTCCAAAGGATAGATGCCCTGGTAAAAGACGCATTCTCTGAATCGAAGCCATTACGCGTCCTTACAGGAGATTTCCAGTGGGCTCGGCGAGATTCGAACTCACGACCTCCGCCGTGTGAAGGCGACG
>JBAIXL010000111.1:0-2432 GCA_037916685.1 Methanolinea tarda | reverse complement strand
CATGCCTGCATGGGACTGACAGAGTCGATCATGGACCTCACCGGAGGTCTTTCCAGGGGGAGGAAACGTGAACTTGTGGGCAAACAGCTCCACATCAAACAGAAACAGATGTACTCCGTTGGAGAGGACGCGGGATTCCACATGGGGCATCAGTGCCGACATCTGCTCTTCGATCATCGAGTTTGCCTGTTCAACCAGCAGTGGTACCAGGGCTGAGTGTATCTCCGAATCCCGGGTCACGCCGAGGATATGTTTCACCAGCTCCCGGCCATCATTGAACCGCAACCAGAACTGTTCGTAGTCCAGCGCGAGAGCGATCTGCTTGCATGCCTCTTCGGAATAGGTGTCCTTCACCAGGGATAGATAGAGGCTTCTCTCATGAGCCTCGCTTCGATCCCCGACCGCTGAAACGGCGGGAAAATGCAAAATTTGGCCTTCCACGGAGGGATTGACGAGGCGGGCGACTTCTGTTCCCAGCATTCCCGAGGTGATTCCGAAATCCCCTCCTACGTGATAAGGATTTACGTGCGCGAGCAGATACTGGTCGATTTCGGGATCGGGGTGATGGTGATCCACCACGATCATGGGGATGTGGTAGACCTGGGCCATCCGCATCGATGGTTCATCTTCGAGGGTGGACCCGTTGTCCATCAGCAGGATCAGCGGAAGTTTCTGGCCAAACCGTACATTGTCCTTCAGCGCGAAATCCAGATCCCGGGTGATGTCCTCAATCTCATAGAAAGGTGCCTTGGAGGGGGACCGTTTGATCATGAAATACTCGGCATCAAACTCCCCGCCGCTTTCGCGTACAAGGCCACTGATCGCGAGTTCCATGGCTACCGCCGCACAGATGCCATCGGCATCGGCGTGGTGGCGAATGATGATCGGTCGAGCCTCAAAGATCGCTCTCCGTATCAGCCGGGCCACTTTGCGAATTTCGGGGCGGAGTTTTTCCAGTACCGGGCTCTGCACGAGCAGCGGCAGATCGACTGGTTCGGCCCGGCTCTCGATGATCTGTTCAAATGCCGCCAGCACCCGTTCCCGGTCGGCCCCGGAGAGCACCGCGATGGAGGAGACCTCCACCTGGAGCTGACTGTTACGAGTCATCACTTCGCCGATGATGTTGACCGTGTCTCCCAGCTGCACCTCCGGATATGCCCGCACCCCTGCCTCCACGAAGGCCGCCGCATTTTCCACCCCGGAACCATCCGCGATGGTAAAGATGGTGGGACCGCTGGTCTGTTTGATCTGGGCGACGGTTCCTTCGATGCGCACGGTTCTGCCGACGAAACGAGAGAGATCCGCAAGCATCACCGGGGCCGAGCGACGGACCACCATCTCGGTGTGGTACACGGACGGGGTCACCTCCTCCAGATCGATATTGCCGTTGCTGCGGATGGTCAGCACTTTTACCAGGACCGAATCCCGCTCACTGTGCTTTCCCTTGAGATTGCTCTTATGAATGAGTCCTTTAACCCGGTCATTTAACTGAACAAAAACCCCGAAGTTGGCAAATCCCTGAACCCGGGCAGTATAGATCTTTCCCTCCTCCACCTCGCTCAGTGTGCATTCGGGACCGAGATGATATACGATGATTCCTGTTTCTGATGTCATGCGATCTTCTCCATCGCTCTATTGAGATGTCTCTGAACCATTCGCAGGAAGGGGACCTTCCGGGCCATCCGTACCGGGGAAGATGTTCTGATATGTGGCAAGTGTCCTCTTTTCCATCTGGCGGCCTGCGCAATAGTGCCGATGCTCCCTTTCAATCCTAGTACTCTGTCTCCTCCGTTATCAAGGTATAGCTGTAGATCGCGGAACCGGGCTTATTCCCGAAACGGAATGTCCAGAAGAGTCAGATCTGCCGGTGCGGTTACGGTGCCGGAGAACGCTTCCTTTGCGTCCTTTATATGAGTTGAGGTGCTGGTATAGCGGGAACTGATATGGATGAGCGCCAGAGCCGAGGCATGCAGGAAGGACGCCGCCTCCCCTGCTTCTCCCGCAGTGGAATGATACACCTCCTTGGCCCGTTCTGTTTCCTGATTGTCAAATGTCGCATCGTGTATCAGGAGATCGGCGCCTTGGGCGTTCTCGCCCCATTCACGATAGGCGGGACGAGTATCGCCGGAGTAGACAATTTTGCGTCCCGGACGAGGGGGGCCCATCACGTCCCGGGGATGAACTTCTCGGGTGCTTCCCTCCCGGGTCACCCGCAGTACTTCCCCTGCCTGCAGCCTACCAAACAGGGGTCCGGGAGGAATACCCAGATGGATGGCGCGATCCCGGTCGAAACGCCCTGGCCGGATATCCTCGGCCAGAACATACGCAAGACTCGGAGTTCCATGATGACCGGGCAGCGCCTGAACACAATATCCTTCAAAGGGTATGGTCTCATACGGTGTCAGGAGGACTGACTGAAGAGGAAAGCGCAC
>JBAIXL010000110.1:0-38238 GCA_037916685.1 Methanolinea tarda | reverse complement strand
AGTTGCGATGGATTATATGCTATATCCACCATTCCTTGACTATGGAACGGAGCCTTCCCTCCCGAATCCTCAAGCTCGTGGTTGCGATAGCGGTCTGTGAAGCAGCAGGAGTGCTGGGATCCCTCTTTACTATCCCGAAAATCCCCACCTGGTATCAAACCCTCATCCTTCCCTCGTTCGCACCGCCTCCCTGGCTATTCGGGCCCGTCTGGATCACCCTCTATTTCCTGATGGGGGTGGCCTTGTTTCGAATCTGGGAGGAGGGACCCCACGCATCCATTTCGGGAGCCGTCCTGGTCTTCGCGGTTCAGCTGGCCCTGAATGTGCTCTGGTCGTACCTGTTCTTCGGGCTTGAATCTCCTCTGTATGGTCTCGTCGCCATCATCATACTCTGGGCGTTGATCCTGTTCACCATCCGGGAGTTTTATCGGATCTCCCGACCTGCTGCCTATCTGTTGATCCCCTACATCGTCTGGGTATCCCTTGCCGGAGTCCTGAATTTTGCCATCTGGACCCTGAATTAATCACATGTATATCGAACGGGCAGGCAGAAACGACCCTTATCACCGGCCAATCCCGTGAGAGAACCCGTAAATCTATTTTTCGGATTTTTTGAGGGAAATCAGATCACCCAGGGTGGTGGTGACCCGTCCCTTTCCCTTCATCTTGGGTTCTTCGATACCGGTATCGAGGAGAGAGATTTCCAGCACCGTCTCAATCTTTTTACGGACCGTATCTTCGGGGATGAGATCCCCTTTTTCTATCTTTTTAACGAGCAGTTCCCGTTCCTTGATGGCCATGGCAAGGTCCTTCTGGCTCCAGCCCTTCTGCATACGGGCCGACCGGATACGCTCGTTATATCCCTCCACCAGCTCCCCTTTTATAAAGTCAAAGACATCCCTTCGGGGACGAACGGTCGGGTGCGGAGCGGGTTTGCCTGGAACGGCCTTCCGGACCTCGGGGGTACGGCTCTGCTGGACTTCCTTCCCATACCGTGAACATTGAAGACAGACCTGCAGTTCCGCTCCTTCAATCCGAACCCGCTTCGGGTATCCTTTAATTTCCGCACCGCATAATTCACACTGCATATCGGCAACAGCTTTATAGGTAATTTTTCCCTATATATCTAATTGATATTCATGACCAATCCAACTCCAGCCGGCGGTGAACCCCTTGATGAGGAAGAGGTGTACAAGTACCTGCTGGATCGGATCAATGAACTTGAAAAGAGAAACATGGAACTCCGTGAACAGTCACGACAGCTGGAAGCGGAGAAACGATATGGCGATACCCAGAAGATACGATACGAACGGGAGATCCGAAAGCTGAAGAGCGAGATCGAGCAGCTTCGCAGTCCGCCCCTCATCATCGCGATGATCACGGATGTGATCGATAAGAACCGGGTGGTCGTCCGCAGCAGCGCCGGACCCCGATTCCTGGTCCGCACCTCCCAGTTTATCGACCAGGATTCCATCAAGCCCGGGATGCGTTGCACCCTGAACCAGCAGTCTCTTGCCATCGTGGATATTCTGCCGTCCAGCTACGATTCGCAGGTGCACGGCATGGAGATCGTTCAGATGCCGGAAGAGAAGTATGAGGACATCGGGGGCCTGGAACAACAGATTCTGGAGATCAAAGAAGCCGTGGAGCTTCCCCTCAAACGACCGGAGCTGTTCGACACGGTGGGCATTAAGCCTCCCAAGGGTGTGCTTCTCTATGGTCCGCCCGGTACCGGAAAAACCCTCCTTGCCCGGGCGGTGGCCCATGAAACCAGTGCCCGCTTCCTGCGAGTAATCGCATCGGAACTGGTGCAGAAATATATCGGGGAAGGAGCCCGACTAGTGCGGGAGCTGTTCGAAATGGCCAAGGACAAATCTCCCGCGATCATCTTCATCGATGAGATTGATGCGATCGGTGCCACACGGATGGACGCCGATACCTCCGGCGACCGGGAAGTACAGAGGACTCTCATGCAGCTGCTGGCCGAGATGGACGGATTCGACGAACGGGGAGATGTGAAGATCATCGGAGCCACAAACCGCATCGACATCCTGGACCGTGCGCTGCTACGGCCGGGAAGATTTGACCGTATCATCGAGATTCCCCTTCCCGACGCGGCCGGAAGGCTCGCCATCTTTAACATCCATACCCGGGGCATGAATCTCGACAACGAGGTAAATCTCGCAGAGATCGCCCAGATCACGGACGAACGGAACGGGGCCGATATCCGGGCGATCTGTATGGAAGCGGGAATGTTTGCCATCCGTGCCGAACGATCGAAAGTCACCCGGGAAGACTTCCTCAAGGCCGTCAACAAACTGACGATCGATTACAACAAACATCAGACCACGCCGTCCTTCGGCACCATGTATGCCTGATCCCCGCGATCCGATCCTTTTTTTCTGACCTTCGGTGGGAATGGGGTGCAATGGTGGAATTCCGATTGTGTCGCCAGATCCTCCTTTCTTTGCGTGAACGGGTGATCCGTCATCACAAAAAATCAACACGGACCCCATGGCAACTCACATTAAAACAGGACTGAATTAAGGAAGGATAGATCCGTTTACCTCTCTGCTTTTAAAATTATTTATCGTATCATCCCAATAACGGGATAGTTGGAAAATGACCTTTTCACCATCGGATTCATCACGATTCCGGTCATCAGGAGATATTTTCTTCCCGCTCAAAAGAAATCCACTGTTTTGAGGGATTATGGTTCGCCCCTGGCCGGATGTTGAGGGCAAAAATGGGATGAATGCAAAAAAAGAGATCGTTATCCGCAGGATCCACTGGCCGGTGTCACGTTCGTGGAGAGGTTCATGGAGCATTCTGCCGGCATAGTCTGGAACGCATTGCAGATGGCGGTTTTAAAAGCCTCCGGAGTGCGGGATCCGCTGTATTTCTGTCCGTTGATGAAGAGCGTGGGCGATCCGGTCACACCGTACTGGTCCACCTTCTCTTCGCTGGTTCTGAGCAGGGCAAGCCCTTCGGATCCATAGGCACAGGACTCGATCTGGACGACATCGATTCCCAGCCCGGTTGCGACCTGCTTCCAGCACGCATCCAGAGCGGTGCCGTTGGACGCCAGGGGATAGCACTGACTGTTGATCTGCATCAGGTAGGACCAGTACTGGCCGGGATACTTCTGCATAATGCAGAGCTGGCGGGCATCCTCCTTCGCCTCATTCAGACCATGCAGGGAACTGACATTGTTGATGGTATTCCCATTGACCGAAGCGATGTACCGGATCGTAACGTTCGCCCGGGATCCCAGTAGATCCACCACCGGTTTCATACTGTTCTCGGCCTGAACGCCGTAGGGACAGAAAGACATGACATAGAGATCTACGACGGGTACGGCGGACTTTACGGGGGTTGACGGGGGAGTAACGGTGGTTGTCGGAACCGGTGTGGTATTCTTCACATCAACGTAATCCAGAAACAGCAGTTCACAGTCCTGGGTCGCATAGACCGAGATGGTATTCCCCTGATAGGTGGTGTTGATCTGGTAGACTCCGTTTCGTTCCACGGCCTTCTCAAAGACCGCCTGGCTTCCGGCCTGCACGAAGTTATCGTTGATATAGGTGATCATTCGTGCTCCACACGTTTCAGCGGAAACGGTGCCGGATGGGGTAGTGCTTCCCCCGGATTGAAGAAACAATGCGATAAGGATCAGAAGGGCGATACCCAGCACGGCAGTGGTGACCATCCAGAGGTTTATACCCTGGGGTGCTGTGGTTTTTTCCGTGGCTTTCTTGTCATCTTTTTTCATGGTAGACACTCGGTCGATGTATGGTATGTATTACATTCCCTCGCTAAAATGGTTTTCACCTGGTTCATCTCCGTCACCGGTATCCTCATCCGTCTCCGCTGTCTCCTGCTCAAGAGACCAGACCTCCAGCACATCCTCCGTTACGGACGGGTCTCCTGGGGAGCGGAGATGGGATGGAGAGTCTTCTATCCGCCGGAATCTTCCGTCTTGCAGTCCATAGAGAGACCGGCGAATCCCCTCACCGTCCAGACGGATGTCGCGCTCATATACCTCTTTTGCCAATCCATAAGTCCCAAAGATCCCCTCCTGCAGCTCGAACAGTACTCCCGCCATATACCGCCGCCGGTACCACCGAAGTTCAGATACCAGAGAGAGTGCAATCCCAAGAGAGGACAACGAGAGCTGGATCCCACAGGGATGTTTCTGGGGAGAATAAAATCGCAGGATGATACGGCTGGTTTCGGAGTTCATCAGAGTCTCCAACAGGTCCACGTCCTCCTTCCCGACGAAGATAATCCTCATGAGTCTCCCACCGGAATGAGGTGCATCTGCTTCAATGGACCGATCAGCGCACGGGAATCCTGGGTAGTATCGTTTACCCGTAGCGAGACGGGATACGATTCCAGGTCTTCTGCCGGATACGGGGAAAGGAGGTGGGTGAGTGCAATCGGATCCGGGGTTGATTCTGCCAGCCATGTGGATTCATCCTCCCTGCGGAGAATGGCGGGCATGCGATCATGCAGGGGGGTGATCACAGGATTGGGCGCAGTGGTGACGATGGTGCAGGAGCAGAAGGGCGGATCCTCCCCTTTCCACACGTCATACAGTCCTGCGAAGGCAAACAGAGCTTCATCCTTCCGGTGGATGTAATACGGAATCTTACCCCTTTTTGTATTTTTCCACTCGTAAAAACCGCTGGCCGGTATTAGGCACCTCATTCTTTCCACCAGTCGAGCAAACATCGGTTTATCAGAAATCGTCTCCGCCTGTGCGTTGATGGGATGGTGCCCGGTTCTGCGGTCCTGTGACCATGAGGGGACCAGACCCCAGGTCATGTATACAACCTTCCGGTCACCATCGATTTTTCTCACGATCACCGGTATTTCCTGTTCTGGGGTAATGTTGTAATGGGAGACCAGCCGTGGAGAAGATTCAGGGGATACCTGAAACCTGTCATAAAATCCCACCGAGATGGCAATAGTAAACCGACCACACATGGATAATCTAGTATTCGAAAATACGCAGGTTAACCCTTTGGGTTGAACATGGGGGTAACGAGATATCGGAGGTTGATGGGATTATAAGAAGACGTTGATTCCGCGGAATTGCCCATAGCCCACGAATAGGACGTATCCTAGAATTCCCGTCCTGTTCCCTTTTCGCGGTACTGTTCCACGTATCAAAATAAGAGAGTATGGATTTTCTTCACCGGTACATCCGCGTGTCCATGGTGGGGGGCTCGCGGCGTACTTTTCGGACCGCATAGGTGAGATCGGACTGTTCCACCGCATCGGCATCCCGGCGGACCGCGTTCATCCCTGCTTCCCGGCAGATGGCTTGGAGATCGGCACCGGTGGCATTATCGGTCATCTTCACCACTTCTTCCAGATCCACTTTGGAGGAGAGCGTCATACCGCGGCAGTGGATTTTCAGGATCTCACGGCGAGCTGCCGCATCCGGCAAGGGAATGCCGATGATGCGGTCGAACCGTCCGGGGCGCAGGAGAGCCGGATCCAGCATGTCGATTCGGTTGGTCGCCGCCATGATCCGGACGTCCCCTCGGTTGTCAAATCCATCCATCTCGGCCAGCAGCTGCATGAGAGTTCTCTGCACTTCTGCACTGCCGGAAGTTCCGTCGTGCGTGCGCATGCTCCCGATCGCATCGAGTTCATCGATGAATACAATCGAGGGTGCCTTTTCCCGTGCCAGAGCGAACAGCTCCCGCACCAGCTGTGCCCCTTCGCCGATGAACTTATGCACCAGTTCGCTCCCGGACATGCGGATGAAAGTCGCATGCGCCTGATGGGCAACCGCCTTCGCCATCAGGGTCTTCCCTGTCCCGGGAGAACCATAGAGAAGAATCCCTTTAGGGGGTTCCACCCCAATCTTGCGGAAGATCTCCGGCTTGGTCAGCGGATATTCTACCGCCTCCCGTATCTCTTCAATCTCATTTTTGAGGCCGCCGATCCGATCGAAGGTGACATCGGGAGATTCTTCCAGTTCCATCACCCGGACACGGGAATCGTAGATATTTCCAATGACCTTGACGATGGAGAGGGCATTGTTTACGGCGACCTTTGCTCCAGGTTTCAGCACGGCCTGGAGATCCTCGCTTACCTGAGTGAGATACTCCTGGTTATTCCCCTGCTGCCGAAGGTATACTTCTCCGTTCTCCATGACGTCGATCACGGAGGCAACGAATAAGGGCATACGCTTCAGCTGGGTATTCTCACGGCGCAGCTGGTTGTTCTCTCTCTGGAGAGTCTCCAGCTTCATTTTCAGATCCAGGACCTGTGCGGTCAGTTCCTGGAGCTGGAGTTTCAGTATATCACTGCCGGAACCGGTGGTATTTACAGCAGTCTCATCCATGTTACTATATAGTTGTCTCTTGCAACATTTATTAGGTGTGTTTTTGATAATCAGGGGGCGGGGAATCAGTAAAGGCATCGGGAAAGGGGAGTTGCTGGTGACCCTCGCCCCTCTTTCCTTCCTTTCGGGTGTGAATCCGGATACCGGTATCATCGTGGAAACCGGCCACCCCCTGAGAGGTGAACGGATCCAGGGGAAGGTACTCGCGTTTCCTCACGGAAAGGGATCGACGGTGGGTTCCTATATTCTCTATGCCCTGAAAATGAACGGCCTTGCCCCGGCGGCCCTGATAAACGAGGAGGCAGAACCTATCGTCGCACTCGGTGCGATTATGGCCGGAATACCCATGGTGGACCATCCTGAAGTACCCCTCCACCGCATGATACCGGGAACTCTGGTTACCGTGGACGGAAACCGTGGGGAGCTGGACTATGCGGGTGAATTGGAGGGAGATTAACTCCGCTAACAACACCTTCGCGGTTCTCTTTGCGGCCTGCGAGATGGCGGGGTATCACCTCGTACCGGTCCGCACTCCCGAAAAAGACATTACCTGCTATTCTTTGAATTCATTGAACTATCCTGCCTACCGGGAAGAGATTATTTCTGCTCCCGGAATAACTATCGTCGGGGGACCCCACGCGTCCGCCTGTTTTCGCGAGGTCTCCTCGGTGGCAGACTATGTGGTGGTGGGGGAAGGGGAAAAGGTACTGCCCGACCTCCTGACCTGTATCGAGCAGGGAACGGATATCATACCGGATGGTGTGGCGACGCGTTCCGGGTTTCGTCCTGCCCGGCATTCCGTCCGGCTGGATGCCTATCCTCCTTTCTCAACCATCAAGGGATATATCGAGATTACCCGCGGATGCCCGCATCGTTGCGGATACTGTCAGACTCCCTGTATATTCGGTCATCGCATGCGTCATCGCAGCATCGATACCATTGCATCATGGGCACGGCGGTATCGGGACATCCGCCTGGTAAGCCCGAACGCTTTTGCCTACGGATCGGATGGGCGGATTCCCCGGTGGGATAAGGTAGAACATCTTCTTTGTACCCTGCGAGGAAATGTGTTTCTGGGGACCTTTCCCAGCGAAGTCAGACCGGAATTTATCACAGAACATAGTCTGGAACTGGTGACCCGCCATTGCGCGAACCACCGCCTGGCTTTCGGTGCCCAATCCGGGAGTGATCGGGTGCTCGCGGCTCTACACCGCGGTCACACGGTCCAGGACGTGCTTCTGGCGTTCGACGCCTGTCAGGATGCGGGACTCGTACCGGTAGTGGACTTCATCCTCGGACTTCCCATGGAACAGGAGGAGGATCAGAGGCAGACCCTGTGCCTGATTCGGGAGATTGTTCGGAGGGGTATGGTGCGTGTGCACCGGTTCCTGCCCCTTCCCGGGACTCCTCTGGCAGGCTTTCCGCCACAAAATCTGATCCCCGGCGCGGAACGCTTTCTGGGCAGGCTCGCATTGCAGGGTTCCCTGACCGGCTCGTGGTGAGGGAGATACTCTTTTGTAGCCTCCCGATAGATGTGGTATCCATGATGAGCGTACTTCTCATCGCGGACCTTCACGGCCAGTCGGGCCATCTGGACTCTTTTTTGAGTCACGAACCCGATCTGGTAATCATTTCCGGTGACATCACCCACTTCGGGCCCACCGAGAGTGCGCTGGATGTACTGTCCCGCATCGATGTCCCCTGTTTCGTGGTCCCGGGCAATTGCGATCCCCGAGAGATACTGGATGTGTTCGAAGAATCCAATGCCGTATCCCTGCACGGATCCGCACTGACGGTTGGAAGGCTCTCTATTGCGGGTGTGGGTGGCTCAAACCCCACCCCCTCCCACTGCCCCTTTGAGTTCTCGGAAGAAGAAATCGACCAGATTCTGTCCCGTGCTATCGAAGCGATGGACCGTAGCATGTATCATGTGCTGGTGTCCCATGCGCCTCCCAAGGGTATTCTGGATATGGTCAATGACCAGCATGTAGGAAGCGAGAGTATACGCAAACATCTCAAGCAATTTGACCTGGTATGCTGCGCCCACATCCATGAACAGCGGGGAGTAACTGAGGTGGACGGAGTCAAAGTGGTCAATCCAGGACAGGCCTCCGAAGGGCAGTACGCCCTGATTCGTTTCAACGAGGATGAGAAGGATATTCAGGTCGATCTTCGCTCCGTCTGAGCCCGGAGGAGTTCCAGATACGACAGGGGGATATGCGAACCCACGATTTTCAGTTTCCTTTTCACTTCTTCGATCCGTTCTTCCGGATGGGGAACCGCTCCTTTTATTTCGATCTCTACGAAGGTGCCCAGGTCCTGCACCTCATCCAGGCTGATCTCGACTCCGTTCCACTCGTAGATCTCTCTCTTTTTCTCCACGATAAACGAAGGTAACAGGCCAAGCCGTTGAAGGATGGTCTCCAGATTGTTTCCCGAATCGATCCGCACATTGATTTCTTCCCGGGCCTTCATACCGTGCACGGGAAGCTTGGGCCCCTTATAGGTGAGAGTGACTCCGTTCGTTCCGTATCGCACTCGCAGGGCTTCGTCGGTATGGGCAAAATCCCTGTGCGGCGAGGAATAATAGACATCCCGCTGGTCTTCGATCCTGGCCGGAACGAGGTGCAGGTCATGGAATCTCCTCCTCAACACCCCGGGAGACTCAACCCGGAATTTTCCCTCAATCTCCAGAGATTCGGACATCACCCCTGCACCTGTACCAGATCCGGTGAGGATGTCGTATAAACCCCGCGGAGCCGTTTGTCCCCGATCCATCTCTGGAACGGATGTGTGACCGAATGTAGGAAAGAAGTTCAGGTATTCAATGTAGGGAAATATCTATGGTGGGAGTACCCAGGATCTGCCGGAAGATCACACAGGAAACGGTGAGACAAAACCCCTGAATTTGGTTAAATATAAGTGGTAATCGCTCTACGTACTATAGAAAAGGTGCATTAGATGCCCGTTGAAAAGGGAGATTTCATCAAATTGAACTATACCGGTGAGATCGAGGGAAATATTTTTGATACCACCGATGAAGAAACCGCAAAGAATGCAGGAATTTTTAATGAGACGGCGGCCTATGGTCCGGTGATCATCCACGTGGGAAGCAGCCATGTGGTAGCCGGTCTCGATGAAGCGCTGGTAGGGAAGGAGCCCGGTGAGGGGTTCGAGATCGATGTCCCGCCCGAGAAGGCGTTTGGAGTACACGATGATACTCTGGTGGAATCGGTGCCGGTGACCAAGTTCAAAGAAAATCCAGAGATCGGTACACGAGTCCAGCTGGAGGGTCGGGAAGGAATGGTCGTAAATAAGATCGGCCGGCGGGTTCTGGTAGATTTTAACCACCCCCTGGCGGGTAAGACCGCACATTACACGGTGACCATCCTGGAGAAGGTCGACTCCATCGAGGAACAGGTGCAGGGACTGATCAAGCTGTATTCCCAGAGGGATATGGATGTGACCTATGTGGACGGGGTACTTTCCATCACCCTTCCCGCGGGTATCCAATATGACCGTCGCTGGCTCCTCTGGCGGGGCAGAGTAGTCAGTGACATCTTTGCCACCATTCCTTCGGTGCAGGAGATCACCCTCCTGGAAAATTTCAAACGGCCGGAGAAGAAAGAATCCGCGCCGGAGATCATCGAACCGCAGGAATAGGACCGTATCCTTTTTTATTTTCCGTCCTGGAATGGTTCGGAACGATTCAACGTACCAAACAATTGCGATTGCTCTCTGGAAGGGTATGGGTTCTAGGTCCCCTTCATATGGTACCGCAGCAGAGCCGCAATTCCGCCCAGCGCTTCCAGCTGCATTCCGGGTTCGAACGCGGTACTGAGGACCCGTATCTGGGCCCGGATCCGTTCCCCTTGTTCCAGGAGGACAGTGATACGAGAATCATGCAGCATACTGTCGGCCACCAGGATCTGCTCCGCCGCGCCGCAGGATATCGCCTCTTCGACTTCCCGCAAGCCGTAGGCCACGGGCTCACCCTTGGAGATGCGGACAAGGAACTCCTCCATTACCCGGACCTCACGACGGAGCTGGAGATCTCCTACCAGCTGTTCCAGGACTCCCTGTCCGATCACCTCCTGGACCCCACCCCGGCCCGTCCCGCGGGTCTCGACGATAGTCACCCGGTCCTGGATTTCCGGCGCCTTTTCTTTCAGGTACCGGGTAAAATCGTCCTTCACAAACCCGGGGCCTGCAATAACGATATGGCCTGAGACGAGGGCAACCCGGGAGAGTATCGTCTCAAAAAGCGTCTTCTTTCCTTCGGTACCCGCCCCCTTGCCGCTTCCCACCGTAATGGTCTCCACCCATTCCGGTCCAAACTGGCGGACACGAAAGATCTGGGCCTCCCCCTCTTCCAGAGTCACGATATGGATAGCCCCAAACGTGGTGGAATGTTCAGCCCGTTTCAGCCGCTCCTGATCCAGGGAGGACCACGTTTTGATCACGGAGATCTCCGTCCCGGCATCGATATTGAAGGTATGATGGGCCCCCAGATCCGGGCCATGTTCGATGACGCCTCCGATACGGAGCCGGTTAGTGTAGGGATGAAATGACACCTTTTCCACCCGGATCCCGATGCGCACCAGCCGCTTTTCTGCCTTCTCCGGTCTCAGTTTATCCTGTGGGGTATCTGCGGTACGAAGGGTGGTGGCGAACACCTGATCTCCCGGAGAGATGAGATGTTCCAGGTGCCACAGGTCGTCGGGAACCTCCGGGAACAGTCGTACCTCTCCGTATCCCCGCCGCATCTCACCCCATTCTACTTTCATGACTCACCCTCGATGTCGGATCCACCCGCTGGGATAAAGGATGCCACTTTTTCCGTGGTGATAATCCGGGCGATTCCCTCGATTCCCAGGTACTGGGCTTTCTCTTTCAGTGTTCGGACCACTTTCTTGGCGATGTCATTGGGTTCGTACGGACCGGGATGGAGGGTGACCCAGATCCGGGCGTGTGCCGTTACCGCATCCGGTGGGCCTCCGATCACCTGCAGCTCCGGCTCTATCTGCAGGCCAATGGCAATCTGGAGAGGAATATTGTGGTAGTGCGTCCGCTCTCCTCGCACCATGAACGATCCACGACCGATATATTCTCCTGTTGGGGGGGTTTTGCTCACCTGCTCCGGTGAGGCAGAGTAGGCATCTCCTGTGAAACGTCCGCTCTTCCATGCCCCCGAATAGGAGACCGCGGCCTGGGCGGGTTCCTCAGGATACTGGGTGGATCCTTTCACGATCACGACACTGGCCCCGTGTGTCTCGGCGTGCACAAAGGTGTCTCCTCCTTCCAGATATTTTTTGACCAGTTCCTCGTTCTGGCTGGCATCTTTTCCACCCACTACCAGGATCCCGTCCCGGGTAAAAAACCAGCGAAAGCGATGATACCATCGCGGTTTTGCTGCAGGCGCCTGTTTCTCTTTCTTCTTTCTGGCCTGAACCGGCTTTTCCAGTGCTGCAATGGCGCCCTCTCTCTTCTTTTTGATTTTTTTCATCTGTTCGTAATATCGTGCGACATTTGTTTCGATCGATTCATCCACCATCAGCTTGACCCGATCTCCTTCCAGATCGATCTCGACCGCACCTTCTTCCGGGAATACCTGAACGATACGTCGGGCGATCCCATTCCCGCTTTCTTTCAGACGACGCTCGATCTCCTGCCAGGAATGTTGTGTGCGTGCTTCGCGTAAGGTCTGAAGTATCGTCTCCACCAGCGGATAATGGGAATAGATCGCATCGATTCGCTTCTGGGTCCGCTCTATCTTCTCTTCGAAACCGGCCATCGCCCGCAGCTGGCGGGCCCGAATGGACTCTTCTCTTGTTACTCCGGCCTTCTGCTTCACGCTCACGGGTTCTTCTCTTGGATAGTAGGTGTCCAGTGCACGGTGGTAGGAATCGAACATCTGCAGGGGCGTCTCGTCATCCAGAAGGATCGGCCAGCATCCGCTGGAGGTGATCACCGGAAACGGTTGGGTGATCACCCGGGAGAGCAGTTGTTGAACCGCGGAAAAAATTCGATTCGCGTCGGTTTCGTGGGCGGGCTGGTTCTTATCCGTTTCAGCGATCCGGCACACCTCTTCTGCATATGCACCCCCCAACCTGCACTCTACCGCAAGGACTTTCACCACCTCCCGGTTGTTTGCCGAGAGAATCGAAGACAATCCTTCCGGTGTGAACTCCGAGCAGTCCCCCCCGGTCCGGGTATAGGGGACATCCCGAATCACCTCCCGGTCCCGGAACCGATGGGGACGCATGGGCATGAGGATCGTGCCATCCTCCCGGCAGAGGATCACATTTCCCTCATCGAAGAGCTCAATGATCAGGCGGAATATCTGTTCCCGTTTTCCGATATCGAGGTAGAAGATCCGTTCAATCCCCAACTGGCCGATAGAAAGAATTTTTCCACCTTCCAGATGTTTGCGCAGGAACATGGCGAAGCCGGTGGGGTTTTTCGGGGCCGGAGGGAACGCCGCGACCAGATGCGCCCGTCTTCCCGATTCGATAAGAAAGAGGAATTTCTGATGTTCTCCTCCCAGCCGGATGCCGATGGTTTTTTCGTTGAACTGGTACATTTTGCCGGTCCAGAGCGGCAGATACGAGTTCAGCTCCCGCACCATCGCCATGACATCGATACCTCCCATTCCGGCCAGGTTCGCCATGCTATTCTAGAAAGATCGAGCTCGCGGGCGATCGATATTCAACCGGCGGACGCGTCTGGAGGGCATATTCCGTGATTTTCCTGCATCGTAAATTGATTTCATGACTAATTAAATATGGAAAGCGCACCAAAAATAGGTGACTGATGCCCGGATGAGCGATGATAAGAAGAAACCGGCCCGGGAACCGATAAAGGAACCCGTGAAGGAAGCCCCGGAGGTCCCCCGGAAGAAAAAGACCCGGGAGGACAAGCAGCGGGAGCACATGGACCGTATCCGCAGGACTCTCACCGCTTCCTTTCTGGGAGTCGCCGCCGGGGTTATCGCGTTTTTTATGCCGGACGATCCCACCACCGGATTCTTGGTCATGCTCATCGCCATCGTCCTGCAGCGTTACATCTTTATCCCGCTTCGCAGGGGCATGGAGCCTTTGAACGCAAAAGACTGGGTTTATCAGGGATTCATGACCCTGTCCTTCTGGTTCATCACCTGGACCATCCTCCTCACCACGGCACCTTCCCTTTTTGCCTGACCCGGGTGTACCATGCGTATTGCCGTCGTTCACCGGAAACGGTGCCATTCCAAAAAGTGTGGTCTGGAGTGTATCCAGTACTGCCCTCGCGTGCGCTCCGGCGATGAAACCGTTCTCATCGATGAGAAAGGCATCGCGGCCATCTCAGAAGAACTCTGTGTAGGTTGCGGCATCTGTGTGAAGAAATGCCCTTTCGAGGCCATCGACGTGGTCAGCCTCCCGGAGCAGCTCCAGTACCCCACGCACCGCTATGGTGCGAACGGATTCGTGCTGTACGGACTGCCCATACCAGTGGAAGGGAAGGTGACAGGGATTCTGGGAGCCAACGGGATTGGTAAGAGTACCGGTATCCAGATCCTTTCCGGAACCCTGATGCCCAACCTCGGTGACTTCAACCACACTGCCAGCTGGCGGGATATCATCAAGCGCTACGTGGGGACAGAACTTTTCGAATATCTGCAGCGGGTCGCTGAGAAAAAAATCAAAGTGGCGGTGAAGCCTCAGTACATCGATTATATCCCCCGCATGTTTTCCGGATCGGTCCGGAGCCTGCTCCAGAAAACGGATGAACGGGGAAAGCTGGAGGAATATGTCCAGGGACTGTCCCTCGGTCCGCTTCTGGAACGCCCGGTCGATACCCTGAGTGGCGGTGAACTGCAGCGTCTCGCTCTCGCGGCCTGCCTTGCCCGCGAAGCGGACTTCTATTTCCTGGACGAGATCACTCCCTTCCTCGACATCTATCAGCGAATGAAGGCGGCCTATCTCATCCGTGATCTGGCTCAGCACCGGCCGGTGGTCATCGTCGAGCATGATCTCGCGATCCTGGATATGCTTGCCGATACCGTGCACATCGCCTACGGCCAGCCGGCGGTGTTCGGGGTGATTACCCAGCCCAAGGGGACCCGGGTGGGGATCAATGAATATCTCAGTGGATATCTCCCGGAAGAGAACGTCCGGTTCCGGACGTATCCGGTGACGTTTGAGCGAAGACTCCATGAAGGAGAGGAAGTGCGGAATAAACTGCTCTCCATCCCTCCCATGACCAAACACTATCCCGGATTTACCCTGGACGTAAGCGGGGGAGAGATACGCGCCGGGGAGGTTTTGGGGGTGGTGGGGCCCAATGGCATCGGGAAAACCACCTTTGCCCGCCTTCTTGCCGGAGAGGAACGTCCGGATATGGGAACGATTGAGCAGGAAATCAGGATCTCGTACAAACCCCAGTACCTGAAGGGAGCCGGAGAAGAGACCGTGGAGATGACCCTTCGAAGTATCACCACGCGGTTTGACTCCGGGCAGTACCAGACCGAGATTCTCGATCCATTAGGGTTACGGACCATCCTTGCTTCCAGTCTCTCCTCCCTTTCTGGAGGGGAGCTCCAGCGGGTAGGGATTGCCACCTGCCTGTCCCGGGATGCCGATCTCTATATCCTCGATGAGCCCAGCGCACATCTGGATGTAGAGCAGCGGGTAAAACTGCCCCGGGTGATCAAGAGTCATGCGGAGGCGAAGGGGGCGGGTGTGCTGGTCATCGATCACGACATCTATGCAATCGATATGATCAGCGAACGTATGATCGTATTTGAAGGTGAGCCGGGCATCCATGGTGAGGCACACGGGCCCTTTGCCATGCATGAGGGCATGAACCGGTTTTTACAGGAACTTGGGGTCACCTTCCGCCGGGACAAAAGCGGAAGACCCCGCATCAACAAACCCGGTTCGTTCCTGGACCGGGAACAGAAATCGAGCGGCGAATATTATTATGCCGCAGAAGAATAGGCGGATTTTCTGGAATAAAGGAGAGTGCTGGTTTCGGTCATTGCCTTCTGGACAAATTCCCGGGTCATGACCAGGTGATCCAGGATATCACCGGGAAGCCGGTTACGTTCGATGATACACAGGAGCTTGAGGATCACGATGGCCTCCCGCATCGTGTTGACCGCATCTCCCAGCGAAACCTGCACTCCTGTCATATCCCCACGATGCAGAGCCTCGGACGCCCGAATCGTTAGGAAGTCCAGCTTCTGTGCCGTCTCATGCAGTTGCATGGTATTCACCTCCAGGTCCTCCAATTCGTCTACAATGATATCGATTCCCTGCGATACGGGCAGGGAGGGAGAGGGCAGCGGAACGATCCGGGTGACGGGGAAGGCCGGAGACGGCACACGGGTAATGGAGAGCATATCGGTACGTGATGCTGGTGCACCCGCTCCCATATATTCATACCACAGTACTGGTTCGATGCATGAACAAACTGGGGCATATCTGGAACCAGATGGTTCTAGGGTCTTGAAGGCCCTGGGGAGCGGCTGAATGTTCGAAAAAGAAGATGAAAAGAAAAAATCGCGGGGAATAGAAGGCCCGTATTGTGCTTTCGGAAGAAACCCGGTCGATATTTTTATCCTGTATCCAGTTTCCGTTTGCCCATGGATTCGATATACTGGATCTCCTTTCCGGGTTCGATCTTTGCCAGCATATCCTCCGGGACGGATATCTCGAACATCGTGTAGTCTTTCACGTCCATCAGCTGGACCACGTTGCCGCTGATAGATATCACTTGTCCGCTTTTACGCTCCACTATGGGAACATAGATCTTCGCCGAGACCGGCTGAACAATAGATCTCTTCACCCCATCGAATATCCCTACGGCATCGATGCGGGCTTTGGCTGCACCGTGTTTCCCTGGTTTGGAGGTTGCAATACCGAGAATCTTGCTGGGTTCATCCTCGATTATGACGTAACGGCCCTCTTTCAGCTTGCCAACCTCTGTCTGTTCTTTCATTGAAGTTCCTCAATCGTGATAGTAATTTATCTTGAGGCATTACATAAATACAACGATAGCGTATCATGGCGGATTTCTTCAAATTCTGCGAGGAGATGGGAGATAAGGTCGAAGAAGCGATCTGCGACCTGATCGATACTCCGGGCGGATGGGAGTCCGTGGGAATGGGCGCGGATGGGACTCCCACCCGCAAGCTCGACCGAGTAGCAGAGGATTGCATCCTCGAATCCCTCGTCTCAAATAAGACCTACAAAACTCTGATCAGCGAGGAAGTGGGAAGGTTCGAGATCGGAGGAAAGAACGGCACGCTTTTTCTGGATCCGGTCGACGGAACCTACAACGCTGCTCACGGGATCCCGTTCTACGCCCTCTCCATCGCACTGGCAGAAGAGGGCCTGGTCATGAAAGGATATGTGCGGGATCTCGCCCACGGGGATACCTTCACCGCCTGCCGGCGGGAAGGGGCATTTCTGAACGGCCGGCCCATTCATGTGTCATCGGTCCATTCCCTGCAGGAAAGCACCATGAGCATCTATGGGAAAAAATTCGATCCCGGCCAGGTGCTGCATCTGGGCCAGAAGATACGTCGTTGGAGGTTGCTGGGAGCTTCAGCTCTGGAACTGGCCTATGTGGGCAGCGGCCGGATCGATGCCTTTATTGATATGCGCAGGACATTGCGGGTGACCGACGCCGCGGCGGGAATGCTCATTTGCGAGGAAGCGGGAGGATTTGTCTCGGACCTGGAAGGCCGACCCCTGGTATTTCCCGATGAGGTAACGATCGGCCGGTCGCTGATCGCGACCAACGGGCACCTGCACGCCAAGGTGATCGAATATCTGCGATAAGGAGGGATGATGAGGCTCGGGTACATCTCACGTATCGATGATCGTAGGGCTATCGATTATTCGCGGAAGTTGCGGGGGAGTCTCGAGGCGATGGGGTTCGTCACCGCGTACGACCAGGCGGACCATCTGCCGATAAGGGAACGTCCACGGCAGCTGGACATCGATGCGGACCTCATGGTGGTGATCGGGGGAGATGGTACGGTCCTTAGAACGGTCCAGCTGCTAAAAACGCAGATCCCCATCATCGGTATCAACTGGGGAGAAGTGGGATTTCTTACCGATCTGGAACCGGAAGAAGCCCCTGCCTTCTTCCCGTCTATTCGTGAAGGATTCCCGGTGGAAAAGAGAATGCGCATCTCCATCTCCGCCCAGGGAGAACATCTGGCCAAGGCGTTGAACGAGGCGGTCATCGTCACCAGCCGCCCCGCAAAAATGCTGCGTTTTTCGGTACTTGTGGACGGAATCGCGGCCGGAACGGTGCGTGCGGACGGGCTCCTGATCAGCACTCCCACCGGATCCACTGCGTACGCCATGAGCGCCGGTGGTCCGATTGTGGATCCACGAATCGAGGGATTTCTCCTGGTGCCCCTCGCCCCGTATATGCTCTCCTCCCGCCCTTGGCTGATCAGCTGGGAACGGCCGCTTGAGATCCGCCTGGAGACCACGAAACCGGCCAAGCTGGTTATCGATGGCCAGAAAACCTGGGATCTCCAGGAGCGGACTTCCCTGACGGTTCAGCGTTCACCCGACCCGGCCCTGTTTGTGGATGTGGGAAAAAAATTCTTCCAGAAAGTGGAGAGCAAGCTCCGCCGCCTCTGATTCAGCATCATCTTTAATTAGGGACACACCCATCCGGATAACAGAGAGTCAGCCATATGATGGACGAGATGAATATCGAGGTTCCTTATGGAGAGATTGCACAGATCCTGAAGAAGTATCTGGGACTGACCGGCTCACCGGTGGCCATCAAGCTGGCCAGAAACCGGGAGGGTATCCCCGAAGGAATTCCGGAAATACCGGAAACGGTGCGTCACTGCCAGATGGTGAATCTCGCCCGTATCGATGGAAAGATCTTTTATGCGACTTCCGATAAGCATCTGTGCAACGGAGGAGCCTGGGCGCTCGGTCTGCGGGAGATCACGCCCAGTCTGAAGAGCGGGGAATTTTACTTCAAACTGGGGAAGTTTGCATCCGTGGCAGCCTGTAAAAGGACCATCGACCGTATCCCCCACCTGGATACACGGGAGACCTATGCGACGGTCTATGCTCCTCTGGAGAAGACACCGTTTTCTCCGCACGTGGTATTGATCATCGCTCCCCCCCGGGCGATGCTCAAACTCGCTCAGAGCTCGCTCTTCCATCTGGGGGGAAGATTCGCTGGGAAGATGGCGGGGATACAGTCGGTATGTTCGGATGCCACCGCGCAGACTTATCTCACCGGAAAGCCGAACATCTCTCTCGGTTGTGACGGGTCACGGAAGTTTTCGGGAATCGCGGATGATGAAATGGTCATGGGGATCCCTGCAGAGCTCCTCCCGGCCATAAACGAGGCAATCCAGCGGGTGGTCTCTGCTCCCGGTTCGATCTGATTCGAACGAATACTCATTTTGGTAACCGTATCCGTTGTTCTTCCCAATAGGATCCCGGGCTCCTGCCCGTTTTCATCCCTGCCAGAAAGCCCGCAGGTCCTTTTCGAATTGATTGATTTATGGATAGGGAGATACAATACGTGAGTGTTCAGGTGAAGGAGCGAAAGCGATGAAGGGATTTCCGGGGGGAGCATGGTACAGGTCTCCATGAAACTGGAGATGAAGGATACTCCAGGCCAGTTGGTCCGGGCACTGATTCCGGTCTCCGAAACCGGCGGTAACATCATAGCGGTCATACATCAGCGGGATTCCTCCTCCCGCTCCGGTACCATTGATGTGCAGGTAGTGGTCGAGGTTCCCGAAGGACGGATGCAGAATCTTATTGACCGGATGAAGGATCAGGGAGTCACCGTCACTCGCATCGGAACCGAGCGGCTGGTTCATAAAAAATCTCTCATCATGATCGGCCACATCATGCATACGGATCTGACGGACACGGTCGATCATATCGATAAAACCGGATTCGCAGAGGTGTCTGAGCTGGAGCTGATCATGCCGGCCATCGCAGAACCCTCCTCGGCCCGTATCATGATCAAGGCAACCCATGCCTCGGCCATGAACCAGGCGATGGAGATCCTTCGGGAAGTAGCCCGTAAAAAAGAGCTTCTGATCATCGAATCCCTGGAGGAGAGCCTATGAAGGTCGCGCTTCTGGGTTTTGGATCCGTGGGCCAGGGGGTCGCCCGGATGATACAGGAGAAAAATCTCGGGTTGTCCATCACCGCCATCGCAGACTCTCGAAGTGGCCTGATGAACAAGCGAGGAATAAATCCGGATGATGTTCTCTCCAGGAAGAAAGAGGGGCTCTCGGTAGGAGATTCGGAGATTACTGCCCGGACCATTCTTACCGGTGCAGACTATGATGTCCTGGTGGAAGTGACTCCCACCAACATCGTTTCGGGTGAACCGGCCACCACACATATCCGTACCGCACTGGAACGAGGAAAGCATGTGGTCACCTCCAACAAAGGTCCCATCGCACTTCACCACCGGGAACTCCGCTCAATCGCCGCCGCCCGCGGAGTTGCCCTCCGATACGAGGCAACCGTGTGCGGTGCCATTCCCCTCATTCATGTCCTTGAGCACGATCTGATGGGAAACGAGATCCGTGCCCTCCATGGTATCATGAACGGAACCTGCAATTATATTCTCACCCGTATGTCCGAGGAGGGACTCACGTACGATCAGGCCCTTGCCGAAGCTCGGGAGATGGGGTATGCAGAGGCAGATCCTACCTACGATGTTAAAGGCATCGACGCCGCGATCAAACTGGTCATCTTCGCCAACACTATCTGGGACTGGAATGCCCGGTTCTCTGATGTCGAGATCACGGGGATCGACCAGCTCACTCCTGATGCCCTCCGGCTGGCCGAGGCGGATGACGCGACCATACGGCTTATCGCGGAAGCCATTCCGGAGCGCCATCTGCTTCGGGTCTCTCCCCGCATTCTTCCCCATGGGCATCCCCTGGTGGTCCGGGGAACTCTGAATGCGGTAACCCTGGAGGCCGATATGGCCGGATCCCTCACCTTCATCGGAAAAGGTGCCGGATCGGTGGAGACCGCCAGCGCGATCATCGGGGACCTGCTGTTCATCCAGGAAAATTATGACCGGTGTTCTCGCAAAAAGACGTGAATATCTTCGGCTGATGAGGCAGTGCACCCTGGATTCCGGTTCTTTTACCGTTACGGAGATTGCGGAACAAATCCATCTGCCAAGAAGCACGGTTCAGGACTGGATCAACCGCCTTCTTTCCGAACAGTGCATTGCCCTGGTGGCAGAAAAAAGGGGGCGTCATCCCGCCCGGTATGCGGCGATCAGCGCTCTGCCGGAAAGCGCCTGCCGGAGGATCTTCACCACGATGGATCACGATCAGGTGGAAATTTATCATGAATGCCTGAGCCGCAGCTGTGCCGCGTTCTGCGAGTATCATCATCGTCGTTCCGGTGGCGTCCTCGTCCAGGTATCCCGGGACGGAACCCTCCTCCGTGAACGTGCCTACACGGGACAGGCGGACGCCGATATCGGGCTACACCCCCGTTCCGCCGTCGGCGTAGTCGGGGTTTGGAAGAATCCAGATGGAACTCTCACCCATCGCATCCGGAGTGTGGGGGGACCGGCCTACTCGCTCACTGACATGATGAGCCGGGCCGACGGTGTCTGTTCCGTCACACCGGAACGAATGGGGTCCCTGGTGGCAGGCGAGGTGACCACGCGGGCACTTACGTATCTGGCGATCGGGATTGACGATACAGATTCCCGGGATGCCGGGGCCACGTTTGCCCTCTCCCTTGCGCTCTTTCAACATTTGAGTACCTTCAAAGGAGTCTATCCCATCGGGCATCAGGTGGTGATGCTCTGCCCGGTTCTCCGGGAAAAAACCGCTGGAAACGCCGCCACCTTCATCGAGATCGCCGTCGACCCGTCCCAGGTGGATCGTATCCGCACCCGCAGCCACTTGTTCATCGCGGATGAATCGTTCTCTCCTGAATGGGGGATGGCGGTGAAGTCTGGATTTCTGGTCAGTAATCGCTTAAGACAGTTTGGTATTCAGGCACGTTCCTCCCGTATCACCATGGATGAAGCCTTGCAGACGGCGGACGAAGAACGGATATTCGTAACGGGAGGGAGAGGAGTGATTGGGGCCCTCGCGGCAGTAGCCTGCATCGGCATCGACTCTTCTGCCCTGCTGGATCCGGAGATGCACCTACCGGACCCGGTCACTCAATAAATCCATTCGATTTGTCAGATACCGTTATTTTTGCTCTCAAATATCCTGATACACCGCCATTAAAACCGGCAAGAATCACTACATTTATATAGTATAATTATTTGATGATCCTGTACCATGGGTGGAGAGATCTACCAGGCCCAGATCCTGAAGAATTTTTTTGACACCATTACGGGCCCGGATAGAAACCTCACCCGTATCCACATGTGTGTGGTAAGTCTCGCCAAACTGCGCATGGAGTCACCCGAACGAATGACCACACTCATCGATCAGTTGAAAAAAAGCCGGGAACGAAGAGAACTGTCCGTCGATATCCTCGATTATATGTGCGATGTGGCCTCCGGCCTGGAGCTTGCCTCGGTTCAAACCGCTTTCGGAGTCAAAGAAGTTGCCCAGATGGCGGAGCAGTTCGAACGGATCAGTCTGGATTCGCTCTAGAGCCGTTCACAAATCCTGATTCGTCACTGCCAGCAAACTGAAGAACGTAGGTCTCATTACTGATACGAGATTTTTCCAGATGTACGGGTGCCATACCAGGAAAACCCATTGTGCTATGTATAATTTGAAAAAGTGAAGTGATGAGAGTGGGATTCTTGCTGTAGCATCATCCTGAATGGATTTATTCCTTTTATTGGGCGGCATTATGATTATTTTAGGACTATCCACACGCGGGATATTCTCGAGCTGGAACCCAGACCCAAATATTATAGCGGTAACTGTTCTTTGTAGGCAAGCAGAAATTGAGTCACATACCGTTCCTGCTCCTCCAGTGCCTGCATGTCTTCCGGCGAGGCGATGAGACCCACCGCATAGATCAGCACGAGACTGTTGGCGATCGTCAGGTGTACCGGATCTTCGACTTCTTCCGGAGCGAGGGGAATGGCAAGATACATGCGTTCTTCCGGGGTGAATTCCGGAAGTCCACTGGTCTGCACTTTCGATTCGGACAAGTCGAGCGCCCGTTGCCGTACGATCTGCAAAGCCTTAGGGAGAACTTCAGGAACGATATGGGACGCCAGAAGTTCAAGAGATCGGTCACACCGGCGGATCGAGTCATCGTACAGTCCCAGTTTAAAGGTAAGAAAGGCAAACGCGATCTGGTGTGCGACCTCTACCGGAAGAGAGGAGAAATTCTTTCGGAGGTGGTCGATGTACTCACTCAGATACGGGTTCATCGATAGGTTCCTCCTCTTCTTCAGTAAACTGTTTCCTCGCTTCATCTTTTTGCGAAAATCGTGCGTTCAGCCGCAGCACCAGGATGGTGAGGCTCGCGGCATACAGGCCCTGAATCGGGGTCAGGAGTGCCGGGGTAAATGAATCGTTGAAGAAGATCAGGACGGCGTAGAGGGGGGTGAGCAGCGAAACGATATCCTTTTTTGGTTTTTGGTACGCGATGAACGCAAGGAAAACAGAAGCCAGTACGCACCCACCGGTCCCTGCCAGAACGACGAGGGATGGTACTGCCCACCCGATCAGCACCCCGGCAAAGGCAATGAGTGGTACGAGGATCCAGTTTCTTCCGTTAGATTCTAATACGGGATTCGAAGGTTGTCTTGGAATAATCGGCTCTGCTTCTGTCATGATCTCCCCTTCAGTCGTCCTGGGCAATTTGCTGTAATCGTCTCACCCCATCGATCTCCCGGATGACGCTCACTACGGCGGATGGAACCAGTGGTTCCCATTCTTTACCTTCCAGCATTCTTTTTCTGATGGCGGTGCCGCTGTGGGTCTCACGTTTATACATCTCCATTGAACGGACTGTACATCCTGCTTCCGCGAAAAGACGTACCACGAGAGGGTTGCTGGAGTAGATCACATCGAAAGGAGGGGTCATGGAGCGCACATGGGCGACCCAGAGTGCATTTCTCTGGAGATCCTCGATGGGGATCACGTACACCGGTACCTCAAGATTTTCCAGCGAGCGGGTAATCATCAACACCCGCTCTCCCGCCGTGAAGGGATTGTCGATTTCATGGCTGAGCTGGGCACTCCCCACACCGATGATGATCTCATCCACCTCCCCCGCGATATCTTCGAGAACAGACTGATGACCGTTGTGATACGGCTGGAACCGGCCGATGTAAAAGCCCCTACTCATGTTCTGCCACCATCCTCGCGATTCGGGCGGCAAACGCACCTGCCACCACTCCCGCATCGATATTTACCACCGCCAGGACCGAACAGGACTGGAGCATACTCGCAAGGGCACTTTCCCCTTTACCCATGTATCCGTATCCTGTGCTCACCGGGACACCGATCACCGGGCGGTCGACCAGCCCGGCCACTATCGACGGAAGAGTACCCTCCCGGCCGGCCACCACCACGTACACATGGGCACGAGACATCTCCCGTAATGCTCCGAAGAGGCGGTGTATGCCCGCTACTCCCACATCGTAGGCAGTATACACCGTGCATCCCATCTCCCGGGCAAGGATCCGGGCTTCCTCCGCCACCCGGATATCGGCAGTGCCGGCGGCAAGGATACCCACCACACCTCCATGCATCTGAACCGGAGTACCATCAGAAAGGACGATGATGCGGGCCTTATCCAGATACTCCAGCGTGAGGTTTTCCTTTGCGGCGACTTCCGTGAACGCCGAGAGCTGCTCTCCGTTTACCCGGGAGATGATGCATCGACCCGAAGTTCGCACCTGACGGAGTGCGATGGCGATGAGATCCGTTACATCCTTCCCCTCGGCAAGAATGATCTCTGGCATCCCACAGCGGGTGCTGCGTCCTACATCCAGTCGGGCGAGGTCCTCCACCACTTCAAGCCGCATCCCGCTCAGCGCTCGTTCTGCCTCTTCGAGGGTGAGTTTTCCGGTTTTCACCTCTTCCAGTATGTCCCGGATCGTCGCGTGAGGATGCATGAACTAGTTAAAGTATGAAATGAGCGGATATAAACTATGATCGTATCTCATGACGTATCTCATCTATATCGCGGGTTTTGGACTCGCGGCCATCTTCTTTCTCTGGTTTCGTGATGTCCGGATATTTCTTTCCATGCGGCTCCCCGGTTACCGCAGAGCGGCGTATCAGGGAGTGATCTTCAGCGCCATCGGAACCCTGGGCATCTCTATCGCGTATTATGGGGGGAACGACTGGGAGATCCTGGGCCTCGGGGTGATCCTCGCGGGGCTCTATCTACAGGGAAGAGTGCCGCGGGAGAAGATCTTCACGGATGAGACCACCTGGGAACGACTTGTCGGCTCCTGCCGATGTAATAAAGATAAGGATTCAGGAAGAAACTAGATCCGGAGTGTCAATGCTGCAGAAACCCCGAGGTACCCGGGATTTTCTACCCGAGGAGATGGAACGCCGTCGATACATCGAGAGCCGAATGCGGGAGATCGGCCGGGGCTGGGGATACCGGGAGATCTGCACTCCGGTGTTTGAAGATCTGGAACTCTTCACCCTCCGTTCCGGCGAGGGGATCATCCAGGAGATGTATACCTTCGAAGATAAAGGAGGCAGGAAACAGGCCCTTCGCCCGGAACTGACTGCCCCGGCTCTGCGCTTGTTTGTGAACGAAGGACGCAGCATCCCACGTCCCGTACGCTGGTATTATTTTGGGGACTGCTTCCGCTATGAACGACCTCAGAAAGGCCGATATCGTGAGTTCTGGCAGTTCGGAGTAGAGCTGATCGGAGCGGGATCCCCGCATGCGGAGGTGGAGACGGTCGCCCTCGCGGATGCCATCCTTCGGGGATGCGGAGTCTCGTTCGACATGAAGGTCGGACATCTGGCACCCATGAAACATCTGCTTTCCGGACTGGAACCGGCCAGCCAGGGGATTGTCATGGGATATCTGGACAAGAAGGACTACGACGCCCTGGCCCCCTATCTTGTTTCCATACATCAGGAGTCCCTGCTTGATCCTCTATTGGAGTTAATTCATTGCCAGAATGCGGGAGACCTCGTCTCCCTGATCGGAGATCTTCCGCAACGAAGGCACATCGAGCAGGTCTTTGAGCTGCTTGACCAGGCGGCGGTTCCCTATTCCTGCAACTTCGGGATCGCCCGGGGGCTCGATTATTATACCGGGATGGTCTTCGAAGGGTTTGCCGACAATCTGGGTGCGGAAAATCAGATCCTGGGAGGCGGCACCTACCGTCTCGCCCACCTGTTCGGGGGAGAGGAGACCCCTTCCTGCGGATTTGCCATCGGGTTTGACCGGGTGATGGTCTCTCTGGGAGAGGTGTCGGTGCCCCGGAGGATCACGGTCGGGGTCGCCAGTACGGAAGAGAGCCGGGGATACGCGATGCAGGTCGCCGCACAGTTCCGGGCTTCTGGAATTCCGGTTACGGTCGATCTGATGGAACGTGGGCTCGGGGCACAGCTGGCCCATCTGGCCAAGGAAGAAGATTTTGCCCTCATCCTGGGAAAACGGGAACAGGAGAAGGGACGGGTATCCTTAAAGGACCTTCACACCGGGGAGCAACGCGAACTCTCGGTCTCGGAGGCGATTGCCGAGGTGAAAAGAGTTGGAGATTGCTGAAGAACTGGCCCGGAAACAGCGGAGTATCAGTGTCGCAGAGTTCTTCGAGAAGAATAAGCATCTCCTGGGTTTCGACTCTCCCACACGGGGAATCATCACCACGGTAAAGGAAGCGGTGGACAACGCACTGGATGCCTGTGAGGAGGCCGGGGTGCTTCCCGATATCTTCGTGCAGGTCCGTAAAATCTCCGAGGATGTGTTCCGTATCGGGGTAGAAGACAACGGACCGGGTATCGTACCCGAGCAGATCCCCCCCGTCTTTGGAAAGCTGCTCTATGGATCACGATTTCACCAGATCCGTCAGAGCCGCGGGCAGCAGGGTATCGGCATCAGTGCGGCGATTCTCTATGCCCAGCTGACCACGGGAATGCCGGCCATCATCGTCTCCCGGACCGATGCCCGCAGAAAAGCGCATCGACTAGAGCTGATGATCAAGACCGAAACCAATGAACCGGATGTGCGGTCCCACATTGAAACCGACTGGGATCGTCCGCACGGGACCCGGGTGGAGATCGAGTTCAAGAGCACACTTGCGGCGAAGAAGCGTCTCCTGGAATACCTGAAATATACCTCCATCGTGAATCCCCATGCGCGATTGACCGCCGATATCGATGGTGAGCTCTCGGTTTTTGAACGGGTGAGTGCCGAACCGGTACCCTGCCCCAAAGCCATCCAGCCCCATCCGCATGGTATTGAACTGGGAACCCTGAAACGTATGCTCACCGCGAACGGAACGATGAGCCTGGAACTGTTCCTGATCGATAACTTCAGCCGGGTGGGCAAACAGGCAGCTCGGGATATCTGTGAGTCGGCCCGGCTGAATGGGGGACAGAAGGTGTCCACCCTGCAGCCCGGAGACCAGAAACGTCTCCTTTCCGCCATGCAGAGTGTGCAGATTCCAGCCCCTCCTGCCACCACCTGCCTCTCACCGATCGGGGAAGACCTTATCCGCCGCAGTATGGATAAAGAATTCTCCCTGGATTTTGTAGCCGCCCGCACCCGCCCGAGTTCCGTGTACAGCGGCCATCCCTTCATCGTGGAAGCAGCCATCGGATACGGAGGAAAACTCGGCTCAGATGACAAGGCACTCATCCTCCGCTTTGCAAACCGCGTTCCTCTCCTGTACCAGCCGGGAGCCTGCGCGATCACCAACACCGTAGCGGGAGTGAACTGGAAGCAGTACAATATCTCCCAGCAGACCCTTCCCCAGGGCCCCGTCATTCTCCTCGTCCATGTGGCATCCACGAACGTCCCGTTCACCAGCGAAGCGAAAGACGCCATCGCTTCCATACCGGAGATTGAGAGAGAGATCAGCCTTGCACTGAAGGATCTGGGCCGGGAACTGAAACTCTTCCTCTCACGACGGGACCGGAAACGGGTGGCAGACGACCGGGCACGAGCCATATGTGCCGTCATTCCGGAGATCGCCGCCAAGGTGGGCGAGATCGTGGAAAAACCACCCCCGGACACTCAGGCCATAGAAGGACGAATCATGAAAAAGGTGGTGGCGAAACGCAAAATCGTGGACGGCACCATACGGATCGAAGTAAATAACTATACCCTCCAGCATCTCTCCCTGAAGGTGTACGATTTTTCCCCGGATTTGGCGGAGGATGCCAAGCCGAAACCTGCCTTCTCCCAGAAGGATGGAGAGGATTTCACCCGTGTGTGGAACTGCGACCTGGCGCCGGGAGCCTCCTGGAGCGCAGAGTACCAGGGCCGGGGCCCCGGTCACATCGATCTGGGTGGAGTGGAGGAGAAACAGAAAGTGGTGATGGATCTCGATGTCTAAAAAAGAACTGGATGCAAAAGCCCTCCCTCAGCTGGTGCGTATCGCTCAGGGATGGTACGACCAGATGTGGGAGGGGGACGTACCCTCCATACGCCTTCCCACGCGCACCAAACATAACATCGCTTTTGACGAAGAAAGCGAGGTATGGAAATACGGGGATAGGGAGAGTCTCCGCGCCGCGAATACGGAGAAGAGTGCCATCCATCTTCTGAAGATGGCCTATGTCATCGCGTTTATCAAGCAACAGATTCTCGAAGATCGCTCCTCCACCCTGAGAGAGCTGTATTATATTACCGAAGGCTGGAAACGCGCCAAATTCGATACCCAGGACGAGAGCAACTATCTGATAGAAGATCTCGAGATCCTCTCAGATCTCCAGCGAGAGGCATTCCATCTGCGACCGGAAGAAGATGGTGCCAGTATCTTCGGACCCATTCGGTTGCGAGAGAGCACACGAAGGGGAGACCGGGTCCTTCACTGTCAGGACGATGTGGGAGAGGCGGGATATCAGATCCCGAATAACATGGAATCCGTGGAATTCTTAGACCATGACGCAAAATTCGTCGTCGCAATCGAGACGGGCGGGATGTACGCCCGGCTTATCGAGAATGGTTTCGACCGCGAGGAACAGGCGATTCTTGTGCATCTGAAGGGTCAACCGGCACGATCCACCCGCCGACTCCTCCACATGATCAATGATAAATTCCAGATTCCCGTGGTGGTGTTCACGGATGGGGATCCCTGGTCCTACCGAATATACGCCAGCGTGGCCTACGGAGCGATCAAGAGCGCTCACATGTCAGAACGTCTCGCCACCCCCCAGGCCCAGTTCGTGGGGGTCCAGCCCTCGGATATCCGGGACTACAATCTACCCTCTGATAAACTTACCCAGCAGGACATCGATGCCCTCAAGGCCGAGCTGACCGATCCGCGGTTCAACAGCGATTACTGGAAGCAACAGATTCGGCTGCAGATCGATCTCGGCCTGAAATCAGAACAGCAGGCGTTTGCCGCGAGGGGCCTGGATTTTGTCACCCGTGAATATCTCCCCCGGCGGCTGGCGGAAATGGGGATTGTGAAAGGGTGAGTCGATTCACACCCGCACCATGGATGGAGGGTGGGTCGGGTTCACCGGTTTTCTCTCTTTTTTGACCCGAAGGTAAGAAACGTGGTGGAACATCTCTCCCCCTGGCCCCTGGCAAACGGGCATAAAATCTTCGACGAACGAACGGCTCCGTATCCCGAAACAACCTGTTTGGAAACGATTTAGTCTCATCCCCCGCAATCACTCAGGGTGAAAAGACTCTCTGCATATCTCTCCAGCGTCCTTTCCACCCGTGTGATCGAGAAGCAGAGCATGATCTCGCTCGTCACCATGATCGCGGTTACGCTGGTGGGGTATGCGGCAACGTTTTACTTCGCCCATACCCAGGGAGCCGCCATTCTCGGGGGATATTTCCTGTTTCTTGCCTATTACGGGGTCTTTGACCTGGTCGCCGATGGAGGATTCGGGGGTGCAGCCGTTAAACGGATCAGCGAAGGGTTGGAGAAGAATGAATATTTTTCCGCCTATCTGGTCCTGCGCCTACTGTTACTCTCTGCGGCTCTGGTGTTCCTCTTCCTTGCGCAGCCCTATCTGGTGGATATTTCCAGTGCTGGGCTCTTCCTTCCCCTGATCCTTGCGATCCTCACCGGGTCGCTCTACAGCAGTATGTATTCGGGAGTATATGGACAGGGAAGAATCGGTGTGGCCAAGGCCGGAGAGCTGTTGAGTTTTTTCGCGAGAGTCATCATACAGGTCGGTGCGGTCTTTCTGGGATACGGACTGGGGGGACTCCTGGGAGGGTTCATAGCCGGGATGGTCATGGGTGGGATCGTCTTTTTGAGGTATATCAATCTCTCCCTGGTCGCGTTCTCAGCACGGCATATCAAAAGCCTTCTCTCGTTCTCGTTCTGGATCTTCCTGACCGCCGGGGGCAATCTGATATTTTCGATATCCGATGTGATCCTCATTGGATATTTTCTGACCAACAGCGATGTGGGGATCTATCGTACTGCCCTGCAGCTCACCTCTGTGGCGACGTTCACCACCATCGCCCTTCAATCGGTTCTGTATCCCCAGATCAGCAGCTGGAGCATTCGCGGGGAGACCGTACGGATCCAGCAGAGCCTCTCGCGGGCATTCACGTATTCGTTTATCCTTGCGATACCGGTCGGTGTGGGAGGATGGATTCTGGGGAAACCCCTGCTGTTCTACCTCTACGGGAGCGGTTTCATCGAAGGAGCGGGAGCGCTCACCGTGCTTCTGGGGATGCAGATCATCAATGTCTTCATGTACCTGGAGATTATGACCCTGAGTGCGATCAACCGCCCCCAGGATTCATTCCGGTCCACGTCTATCGCTGCGATACTGAATATCCTCCTTAATGTCGGTTTGATACCGGTCTATGGGATCCTCGGTGCCGCGATCGCCACGGCCGCCTCCATGAGCGTGAATGCCCTGATTGCCTATTTCCTGCTCCGCCCGCATGTGTCGGTGCGGATGGAGGGGACATCCCTGAGAAGCATCCTCATCGCCACCCTGATCATGGGGTCTGCGGTTGCGCTGCTCCAGGCGGTGATTCCGCTGACCGATGCGGTACGGCTCTTCGCTCTGGTCGCCATGGGGGCGGGGATCTACACGATCACCCTGTTCGGTCTGGATCGTGCCCTCTATCAGGAAATCCGCGACCTGGTCCGATCGTTCGGAGGTCCGTGGCCGCACTGGCTGGATCGATATTTCATGTGATATGGTTCCGAGTGACTCCAAAAAAGTTAGCTGAAAGCCGGAATCGCGAAATTACCGAACAATCTCACGAATGTGCCGCCGTGTCTCCTGAACCATGGTGTTTTCTCCCTGGAGCTGAGCGATATCTTCGATCGCTTCCAGGATGTGGACCGAATCCTCCAGAAAACTCAGGATATCTGCGGGGTAGAGATCGATCCCGTATTCATCGAGCAGAACACTGCTGATCTGGTGGTGATCCAGTCCCTCTTCCCGTAATTCGATGATCTTTCTGGAGAATTTTTTCTCTGGACATCCGCAGAGAGGGCGATCACGACATTCACAGCGGAGGAAATCATGGAGAAACTGGAGGACCTGTTCACGGAGTCCGGAATCCAGCTGGTCGAAATTGACTCGGGAGGTGATCGCCTCCAGGAACGCCGGATGAAAGGCAGAATCGGGGATGCGGTATCCGGCTGCCCGTTCGATCCTGCGGGCACCCCGGAATTTGGCCTTCCCCGCGATCAATCGTCTTCTCCGGCCTGTTCGTCGAAATCTTTTAGAGAATCCATGGCCTCACTCATCCGTTCACATTCTATCAACCATTCATCGAAGAGTGAGGGTTGTTCGAGATCATCTTTCAGATATTTGCGGCAGCAGGTGGTGCCGTCGATCACACTGGCCCCCACCTGGGCTGCGATATCCAGTGCCTGTTCCATACTGTTATCGCCCAGCGCACGCCCTTTTTTGACCAGCGTCTTAATATCTTTTTCAAGTGTGCCTTCCAGATATTTACGACAGGATGCGAACAGCACAGCCTTGGACAATTGAAGCAGTTCTATGATCTCCTCCAGATCCGGGGAGGGTTCGGACATAACAATCCGTTCCACCTCGTCCAGTTTCTTCAATGCCTCGTTCTTATCAAACCGGTGATTCTGGTAGAGTCGGATGATTTTTAGGACAGAGACAGTGATATCTTCGGAGAATCCATCCAGAATCCGAAAACCTTCCGGCATATCCTCGCTATCCGGGTCCACCTCGAAACTGGACTCCCGCAGTGTTTTCATCCAGTTGTCCCAGCGTTCCTGGTTGTAGAAAATGTAGAATAACTTCAGCGGTTCGGCCGGTGGCGCCGCTTTTCGTCCTTTTTTTGCCATTTCATACATGTTCCTTCTGTTTTATTAAAGAGATTTCTGTATGATACGAGGAGAAATGAATAAAGATAGCCTTTTTCAGACAAAAAGGCTACATCTACAGACAGGATCTAAAGCCCGGGCAGTCGAGAGGACGGATATGGCAGAAGAAGAAACGGCGGTGATGGTCCGGTATGGGGAACTCTTTTTAAAAAGTGAACCCGTTAAAAAGCGCTTCATATCGATTCTCATCGGCAATATCGGAAAGACGCTTCAGGCAAATGAACTGTCTTTTCAGATCGAGAGCCCCCGGGGACGTATTATCATCCACGGGGATAGACCGCGGGAGATTGCCCTTGCCGTCGCGAGGGTATTCGGGGTGGTGGATACGGGCATCTGCATCCAAACCGGATCCGATCCCGAAGATATTGCGAAAACCGCCGTTGCCATCGCAAAGAAGTCGCTTTCACCGGGTATGAGTTTCGCGGTACGGGCAAAGAGGGAGAAAAAAGAGGGAATGCCAAGTCCGCAACTGGCGGCATACCTGGGAGAAGAGATCTCTCGTCACATTCCCGGTCTCCGGGTGGATCTGAACTGTCCTCAGTATGAGCTGCATGCGGAGGTGCGTACCATCGGTGGGCTGGTATGTGATCAACGATTCTCCGGGCCCGGCGGACTGCCATTGGGCACGCAGGGAAGAGTTCTGACCCTCCTGTCCTCCGGAATCGATTCACCGGTAGCCGCATGGATGATGATGAGAAGGGGTTGCCTGCCCCGGTGTATATTTTTTGATGCAGAAGAATGGAGCGGTACGGGGGTGAGAAGGGGGGCAGAAATAAATCTCCAGCGGCTTTCTACCTGGTGCCCCGGAGATCCATTGGAGATGGAACTCGTACCGGTGGGCAGACTGTTCCGGCAGATGGAGGCGAAGGATATTCCACCCCGGTTTCGCTGTGTGATCTGTAAACGGTTCATGTATGCCACGGCAAGCCTCCTGGCAGCGGAGATCGGGGCGGAGGCCCTGGTGACCGGCGAGAACCTGGGCCAGGTTGCATCCCAGACGCTCACCAACCTTGTTACCATCTCCGGGGCGGCGACCCTGCCCGTCCTACGGCCTCTCATCGCCTATGACAAAAAAGAGATCATCGACTGTGGCCGAAGAATCGGTACATTCCCGGGTCCGGGCGGGGACCTATCCTGCCGTGCCGTTCCCCATAAACCCTCCACCGGAGCCCTGCAGGAGGAGATATGGGAACTGGAGAAGCGGTTAAATATTCCTCACCTCGTCCGGGAATGTATCCAGGATCGACACTCCCTCACCGCAAGGGATGGACGTATACTTCCATCCTGACCGATGATGGTGTGATTTTACGAAGAATCCCTGGAAAGGGGAAAATTTATCCCTGATCTCGTCTGTATTCCGTTCATTCGGGATCCTGTATGGCGGAAGTCGGATATCGTTCCCTGCATGAAACCGGAGAACTCAAAAAGCGGGCAGAATTGTCGTGGGCGCTGCTGGAAGATTGCACCGTCTGCCCGCAACAGTGCCATGTCGATCGGTTGCATGGCGAGACGGGGTTCTGCCAAACGGGCAGCCGCCCCCTCGTTTCCAGTTATGGACCCCACTTCGGTGAGGAGATGCCCCTGGTGGGTACCCGGGGATCCGGCACCATTTTCATCACCAACTGCAACATGCGATGCATCTTCTGTCAGAATTACCCGATCAGCCAGTGTGGCCAGGGCACGGAGGTCTCCTGTGATACCCTCGCGAGGATCATGCTGAACCTGCAACAGACCGGCTGTCACAATATCAATTTCGTTTCACCATCCCACATCGTGCCACAGATCATTCAGGCTGTGGACACTGCCGCATCGAACGGTCTCAGCATCCCGCTCGTGTACAATAGTGGAGGATACGATTCCACCCAAACCCTCTCACTCCTGGACGGGGTGGTGGACATCTACATGCCAGATGCGAAGTATGGCCGAGACGACGTGGCCTGGGAGCTATCACATGCCGCGCATTACGTCGAATCCATGCATTCCGCCCTCAAAGAAATGCACCGCCAGGTCGGGGATCTCGCCCTCCAGGATGGGATTGCGGTACGAGGTATGATCATACGTCATCTGGTGCTTCCCCATAACCTGGCCAGCAGCGAAGAGATCATGCCCTTCATCGCGGATGATCTCTCGAAAAACAGCTATGTGAACATCATGGACCAGTACACGTTCCGTAGGACCCTACCATCTTTCACGGGAGACGAGATGCCCCTATTGAAACTCATCCGGCGAGGCATTACCGAGGAGGAGTACCGGTATGCGGTGGCATGTGCTCGGGCGGTGGGACTTCATCGGGGAATTCCCGATCTCTGCGGATATCGATGATTCCCTTAAATTCCGGAAAGAACCGGTCAAACCGTTAAGCCCACACGATAGGAGATCCCGGATCCCGGCCACTTTCGGTAACCCGGCGTTTCTCCGCCGTAAAATACATATGCGATCAGATCCCTTTTTATCGACGGCGGCATGGTTGTTTCATGGAGTACGCATCCACAAGCAGCCATGCCGTCACCACAACTCCTTTTCACAGGTTCTGTTGCGGAAGTTCCGAGTTCATGATCGGCCTGCCATATAATCAACCAAGTTTTTTGCCTTCAGGAACCTTGCCTTGGGACTTAGTATTATTCTTCAAACCGATAGAAATAACAGGCCCCCCAATCCTTCTTTTCACCCGGTTTCAAATCCCGTAAGATGGGCAGAGCATGATCCCCGCAGACCGTGGTACCACAACATCCCAGGCACTGGATACCAATGGCCTCCTTTCCACAGATGTCACAGACCGGTTTCATGAGATCTCACAATTCTTTAAGGAATTTCCAGGCCGGACCAATTACGTACCGCGGACAGGGATATCGTACTTCCCGATCTGGGGATGGTCGGAAAGGATGGATATCCTTACGAATTGTTCTGGTCCCGATTCCTATCCTATTTTTTCCCGCAGGCGCTCCAGAAACCCATTTCCGCGCGGGCGGAAAAAGATGGACGCATTCTCTTTCAGGGACCGGATGTCTTCCACAGAGAAGATTGCTTCCGGATAATGAGTATTCAAGGTGGACACCAGATCATCCAACCCGTGTCGGGGAACCAGCACCAGCAGGACTGCCACTGACGAACCGTAACTTCCCTGCCCCTCGATTCTTGTGATTCCAAAACCCTTTTCCCTCAGCTCACGCATCATCCCTTCCGTGTCCGACCGGGTAATGATCCTCACGATCACATGTCCGAACTTCAGACGGTCTTCCACGTCCATCCCCAACACCGTACCGAGGGCATATCCCACGATATATGCAAGAATTCCGAGTATGTTGGTGAGGTTGGTGATGACCAGCCCGGTGGACAGAAGCCATACGGCCACCTCGCCCATTCCAATCACCGACGCCAGGTATTTCAGTCCTTTCGCTACGTAGACCAGACGCAGAGTTTTCAGGCTGGTTTCGATGATCCGGGCAACGAGGATGACAGCCGGGAGTACTACCCAGCTGACAAAAACAGGGTCTCCCAGGTTCACCATAATCATAACTGTCCGGGTGGCTGATTAGGATAACGAAATAATCTGACCGGATCCGGGGATCCGCTATGGTGCCTCCGCGGAATGGTGGTCGGGCGAGATGCGAAAATGACGGAAGCACCCTATTTGGTACGGGGTTTTCCGATGGGTTAAAAAGAGATATTCAACCCTGGACCTTGAGGATCTCCCGGAGTCCTTCCGCGGCATGTGCGCTTTTCTCGTCCAGTGGGATGAGTTCAATACGGGAAGGTGTGTGAATTCCTACCCCCAGTTCTGCGGCCCTCGCGATCTGCTCCTGTTCGGATATTCTTCCCTGCATTACCTCCGGGGTGGTCCCATAGCTGCGGAGCAGGGCCACTCCGGCCATATCCAGTGCGACCCGGTCGGAGGAGGCAAGAAGGAGATTAGGTTCGATCAGCCGGCCTCGTTCGGGACCCTGTGTGGCAAACCCTTTCACCGCGTCCATGAGGGCGATGTGGACCGGATAGTAGTGATTTATCTCGGCGATCATCAGCCGCTGGTCGGGAGAGGAGTGTAACTCTGCCATGTAATCCCGAGGATCGTCCTGCATGCGTTTCGCCACCAGACCCACCGAGTTCTTCAGGGAAAGGGTAAAATGCCCTCCGAACCGGTGTGTCTTCAGACAGCAGGTCTGAACCACGAAATCGGATTCGACGAAGAAACGGGGGATCCAGAAACCCCGCTTCCAGTGCAGGTCCGGATCCTCGATTCGCTTCCATTCACCGACAGGCAGATCATCCAGAACCACCATGTCAAATCCCAGCCTTCCGGCCAGTGCCTTTACCCCGCAGTCTTTCAGCACCCGGGAGGTATTCCCCATGCCGCTGCGCTCTCCAAAGGTGATGCTCGATGGCCCTTGGGCCGCGATCTCTGTGATCAGGGTTTCCAGGGTCAGCAGATGAGTGGACGCGGGAAAGGGATCGGCGCTGTTAAAATTTGCTTTCAGGGCCACATGCCCTTCCCGTGCCGGTGAGAGATCAAACTGTTGAAGAAGAGCGGGTATCGCGATCTTCCGGTCATCCCCGGAACAGAGAAATACCCTGGCTGATGTGTCCGGCACCATGGAAGGGCACTAATGCATCCTTTCTATAAAGGTGTTACCACCCTTCCTGAACGTTAAGGCCGTTCGCTCGCGCGATATCCGTAAACGCGTGCGCCAGATGGTCGATCTGGGCAGGGGAAAGACCGTAGGTATTGAACTTCCAGACCTTGGTGGCTCCGGGAATGAGGCCGGCAATACCCCGGTCACGAAGGGCGCTGGTAAAGAAAAATCCTCTTTTCTTGTGGGACTGGGCCACCTTGTCGAAGGACTGCTGGGTATCCACCCGGGTAAGAGTATGCTTTCGGGGGCATTCGCTGAGAATGCGGGTTCCCTCGATTGCCTGGAGCGCCCCGGTTATTAGGCGGGCATTCTCAAGTTCCTGGTTCCATCGCTCCACCCGTTCCCGCACGTGGGGGAAGGAGGCCATCATCCCCATCAGCGTGACGCCCATCAGCGTGCAGCCCATCATCTCCACCTCCTTGATCCCAAAGGTTCTGTCGGTAACATCCCCCTTTACCCGGGTCGTCCGGAACACTTCCTGGGCGCGTTCTTCCGTAGCGGCAAGAACTCCGGAGGGAGCAGGAGCGGCCATACTCTTGTGTCCAGAACCGACCACAAAGTCTGCCCCCATATCTTTGCCATCGACGGGCAGAATACCCACGGTGTAGGCGCCGTTATACACCACCGGGATGTCGTACTGATGCCCGACCCGGATGATCTCTTTCACCGGATGTTCATTACCAAACTGGTAATCAAAGTGATCGATAAAGAGGAGCGCCGGGGCCTGTCCGTACTGTCGCAGAATGCCCTCGATCTTCTCAGCGGTCGCATCGGCCGTGATCCTGTTGTTCTTGTCTTTGGGTATTTCCAGGGGAATGCCGTCCTGGGATTCAACCGACAGGAATTCGGTATAATGGGAGAGTGCGGAGAGGAGTACTGGATCCCCTTTTCCTACGTACGTCCCGGTGATCGCCTGAAATCCGCGTCGTGCACCTGCGACCACCCGTGCGACATCCATGTGCACGAACTCGGCGAGGTCCCGGTGGAATGCATCGATGGGGGGAGTTTTGATGTAATCCAGGCGAAACGGTTTCCTACAGGCGTCGCAGACCGAATATCCGTCCCCGTAGGCGATGATCGCCTTCATCGCGTCGGTGGTGAGTCTTCCTCCAGCCTGGATGGGGTCGATGTTGATATACAGCTCCTCCACTTCGCGGGTCTCCAGGTCGATGCCGCACTTCATCGAACCAGCTCCTCCCGCAGTATATGGGCCTCCTGCTCAAGGGTATCGATCAGGTCACGGACACGGGCTGCAGTCCCGGGCTCCAGTTTGTGATCGGGAGCAGTCTCCCGTAGGATCATCCGTATTTCACAGAGAAGGAAGGAGGCATGAAACACCGCATCGACGGCACGCCGCGACAAGAAAATATCACCATACTAATATCGGAAACCCTCTATAAGAATAGCTGAGGAGGATCATATTCGCCCCGCGCTCCAAACGATTAATCATCCCGGATTCTACGGAGATAACGAGAGGACATGAGGATCATCCATATTGCCGATACGCATCTGGGTTTTGCGGCGTTCAATGTACTGGATGCCGACGGGATGAACCTCCGTGAGAAGCTGATCTACGAGAACTTTCTCAACGCGATCGACCGTATCATCCAGGCAAAGCCCGATGTCCTTGTCCATGCGGGAGATCTCTTTGACCAGGTCCGGCCTAAGACCCGATCCTATGTGACGGTACTAGAGGCACTTGAGCGCCTGCGCCATGCGGGAATTCCGGTCGTCGCTATAGCGGGAAATCACAGTATGAGCAAAACCCGTTATACCGTCTCTCCCTTCTCTGTT
>JBAIXL010000109.1:0-1684 GCA_037916685.1 Methanolinea tarda | reverse complement strand
CCTAAATTACCGAGACCGGGAGAAACGAAAGAACAGAAAAATTGTTCTAGCCACGGCAGGAATCTTAAGTAGATGGATCCAGATACGCGTTCACGGGCAAAGGATGTGCTCCGCACCATCTTTGAGACCGCGGCATACCAGGTTGATGACCTCGAACCCCCGCTCGATCTCTCTGCCACCCAGGGAGAGGACTGTGTCGTAATTCTTGCTTCTGATCATACTCCTGAGATCGAGGACTTCGACAACCGCAATTTCCGAGTGAGGATCGGCGAAAAAGAGATATCCTGCAAAAAGCTGTTGTTCACCACGCAGGACGATCAGAAGACCCGGAGATGTATACGGTGGGGACCCCATGAACTGGCTACGTGGGCGGGGGAAGCCGCGGTGGCACGGGTAATGAGGAAATTCTTCTCCCTTCCTCTTGCCGAAGTCGTTCCGGAAGCGACCGTGCAGGCGCCCACCGAACTGGTGGGTCCGGAGATACTGCATCTTCCGGTCAAGATTTCAGCCCAGAGGGCGGTTCAGATCGCGGGTATCGAGGGGACTCCGCTCTGCCGGTATCTGCCCCACTGGAAGTATCATGTCTCGGTAAACGGAGAACGGTCCTTTAAGGGCAAGAGTGTCCAGTTCAGTGGTGAGAAGAGGGGCCTTCTCAATGCGATCAACGGGATTGAGGTGGAGATTCCTGAGGTTACTCCCGAGACCAGCGGAATCTTTCCGGATTCCGAACTGGTGCAGGCCAAAATTAACAAAGAACAGGCAAAACAGCAAATTGTAAATGAAATTGTTGAGGCCCAAACGAAGAAAATCCGTCTCCGTCAGGAAAAGGGGGATGCGATATATTATGAGGAGAAGGTATTCCGGCCGGAAGGCAACGAAGTTATGGTGGAACTCAATCTCCTCTATGTCCCGGTCTGGAGTGTAAAGGGGAAGAAGATCATCGAAGTCAATGGTTATACCGGTGAAATCCTGACCATGCCTATGGATGAAGGCTGTGAGATCCTCTGAATAGTCTGCCCACATGATCGTCATCATTGGAGGAGGGCCGGCGGGAAGGCTGGCGGCGATCCGACTTGCTCACGCGGATAAAGACGTTCTACTGCTGGAGAAGCAAAAGTTGGGTGGTCAGTGCCTGCATCATGGATGCATGGTCGTCTGTGCCCTGAACGACGTCGCCCGATGGAGGCGCAATGGCAGGCAGTTCCAAGAACTCGGTTTGGTCCCCAACACGCCGGAGATCTCATTTGTCACCCTGCTGAAGGAGATGCGTTCGATCCAGGGGCAGATCGAAGGAGTGCTGGATGAGGAAACGCGAAAGGCGGGCGTGGAGATCCAGTATGGCGCCGAAGGCCAGTGTGACGGTAATGTACTGTATGTGAACGGAGAACATGTCCCGGCGGAGGCGGGAATTCTTGCCACCGGATCCCGGCCCATCATTCCACAGATACCCGGAAATGATTTACCCGGGGTTATCACCCCCCATACCCTGGGAACCCTGGACCGGTTACCCCGTCGTCTCACCATTATCGGGGGAGGTATCATCTCGGCAGAATTCGCTTTTGCCTTTCACGCATTGGGATCGGAGGTGACCATTCTTGCCAGGAGTGGCTTCCTGCGCTCCATCGATCCTTTTCTCGGGGTGTCCGCCCGTAAGGACCTCGAGGGAGTGACCATCCGTGAACAT
>JBAIXL010000108.1:0-2204 GCA_037916685.1 Methanolinea tarda | reverse complement strand
TAGGGTGCATAGATGGGGGTAATCAGATCCTTCACCAGCGCCTGGACCAGGGCGGCCGTGGCCACACCGACGATAAAGGCGAGGGCAACCGCGATGATGTTCTGCTTCTCCATAAATTCCATAAATTCCTTCATGAATCCCATTCGTTCTTCACCGATACCGACTCAGAAGTGCTTGTATTTATATTTTGTTTTTTGATTTTCAGTAAATTGCAGGCATTTTATCTTTCTTAAACGTCTGAATGAATTTCTGGCCGGATCCCATCAGCAGACAAAAGGAAACCCGATCTCCTGCCAGGCCTTGTCCAGCAGCGTCCGGTAGTACATGCGGTCGAAGAAGTCGGCTCCCCATGCAGGGGAGACGTTCCAGCTTCCCGCATCCCGGACTATGTACCCGATCTCCATGCCCGGGGAGAGATCCACGCCGGCCTTCCGGTAGGCCTCCACCGCGGAGGCCTCCAGACAATGATGCCGGTAGGTGGTGCGGCTGATCCTCCGGCGGATAGCCAGATCGACCGGATCGGCGTGCATGAGATTGTTCTGGTACCTCGCATAGACCTCCTCTGCCGGAGATTTCCGAGCACGAAGTTCATCAAGCGTGCAGGCCTCTCGCATCACTCCCAGGATCTCTTCCTGCATACGGGCGATGTAGGCCGGAGCATCTCCCCGTCGGGCCATGATGCCTCGCATCTTGAGGGTTCCGTCCGAGAGTTTTCCGAAATACCGGTTGTACGCCCCAGTGCCGTCATTCATGGGGAGAAAGGTGATCCAGTCGTAGGCATCGCATTCGGTCGCAAGACGGGTCTCTTCCTCTATCGCCTCTTTCAGCGCCGCCACTTCTTCCCCCTGGACCCACAGGCAGTCTACAATACCGTGCAGAACCGTGAACCCCCGAAGTTCAGCACACTCCTTGGAGCGCAGCAGGATGTCCCGTGCTCCGGAGGTGATTCGTTCATGCACCTCGATCCGTCCAAACTTTGCGTTTCGGTACCCGGTATAGCCAAAGCAGGTGACCAGCATCCACTTGAGCAGCCCGTCCCGGCCGGCATACGCGGGATCTGTCTTCTTCCGCCGTTTGGTCTCGCGGCGGAGTGTGAGCAGAGGCTCCAGTACCTCGGGCAGAAATCCCTTCTTCTCCGGCGCGTGAAGAGTCTCCGGGGACAGGTTAAGCAGGACAATGATCGAGGGGTACAGGGAGGTAAAGTCCAGTTCATAGACCCGTTCGTACACTCCCGGTACGGGCTGGAACATCATCCCGCCCCGGTCGCCGGTGCGGAGGGCTTCGCACTGTCGTACTTCTTCCGGATCGTTCTTGCGGAAGGGGACCGCGAGCCCGCGTTTCAGGGCCTCGTATACCTCGTATCCCGAGATGAGGGTGCCGGAAGTGAGGCGGGCAGCCATGTTGGGAGAGAGCCCGGTGAGCCTCGAGCCGAGGAGTACGCCCTCCAACCCCCCTTCATGATAATTGAAGCTGCGGGTGGTATCGATCAGGATCCTGCCTTCGGGAATGAGCGCACTTCCCTTGTACTCCACCCGTCCGTAACTCCAGTAGGAGCGCTCGCCCATCTCACGGAACCGGCCCGTGCGGCTGATCGGCACGCTCAGACCGTATTTCTGCGACCGGTCCAGTATCTGACGTATCCAGAGATCCGCATCCGGGATGAGGAGAATATCGGGATCTTCGGTGGTGACACGCTCAAAGAGACCGGAGAGCACCGCTTCTTCATCACCTTCAAGGATCGATCCTTCCAGATCTATCCGTGAGATCTCCCGGTCCCGGAACGGATCCCCCTGGATCTCCACGATCATGCGGGTGAGGGGACAGGAGAAGTCCGGTGCAAACCGGGATTCCTCCTCGAATGCACAGGGTACGAGATTCTGCTCTGCCATCCAGCGCTGGTCCTGCCGTATGTCGACGTTATAGAGCTGTGCCGCATACCGGGTCTGCTGCTCTATGGCCTCGGCGACACGCCGCCCGGCCGGGATGGCATATCCCTCCCGATCTCCGAAAATGGTAGAGAACGTGCATTCCTCGGCATGGAACCGGGATTCCAGTGTTTCCAGCATCTCCCGGTGGGGGTGCGGATCGGGCAGATGCAGGAAAAAGAACGGGCGGATCGCCACAGAGACATGCTCCACCCGGTCCCCTTCCTTTCCCCAGATCTCCAGCGTCCTTCTGTGGATCGCCGTGTCAAAGATCCACAT
>JBAIXL010000107.1:0-1579 GCA_037916685.1 Methanolinea tarda | reverse complement strand
TGACGACGGGAATGACCATCCTCCCCATCATGATTTTAGGAGTCATCCTTTTTATTTCCATCATCACCACTGCCACTCTCGGGTATCTCGTGTTAAAAGGAAAATTCGCCCTCACCACTCATCAGACCATGGCAAAGGTGACCATTGCCATATTGATTATACATGGAGTCGTGGCCTCGGCCTATTTCTTAGGGTTGTAGTACTCGATTCAGATTGAAATTATTGCACGATCACCGTCCCTTTCATGGAAGGATGTATGTTGCAGTGGTAAGGGTAGGTTCCGGCAGTGTTGAAGGTGAAGGAATAGCTCTGCCCCTGACCGATGGGATTACTCTCAAATATCTGACCCTGGCCGGAAGTCGTCGTCGCATCGTTGATGATCTGGTGCTGGACCGAATCCTGGTTTGTCCACATTACCGTTGAACCTCTTGGTACCGTTATAGATGCGGGACTAAACGCGAAATTCTGGATGGTAATCATCATACTCCCGGATGGAGATGTGGTCTGGCTGGTGGTAATTGTCGGGGTCGGGGTGGGAGTCGTATAAGGGGGAGTGGTCGCACAACCCGCCATACAGGTCACTGCAAACACGACGATCCCCAAAATCAGCAAATGTATCCTCATTTTCTGTATCTCCTGATAACCGGGCAATCATCGCATAACTCTCATATATAATTTACGCCGCATGATTCGAAGCCGAATAGCTTTCTTAGTCCTATCTCGTAAAAGCGAGAGAGCGGCAGTAGTTCTTAGGGAGGTACTGTTGCCATATAATCTAATGGACCTAAAAAAAAGGAAATGATGGATATCAGAGTGACTTCAGGTATTCCACCAGATCACTCTTCTCCTGCGCAGTCAGTCCCAGAGCCTTCAGCTGGTTGTAGTGATCGACCACATCATTGAGGGTGGCAAACCGTCCGTCATGGAAGAATCCGCCCTTCGTATGCGCCCACAATCCCTTCAACGGAGCGGTGCGGTAGCGGAGATCCGGAGATCGATCTGCCTGGAAAGCGTCGATGCCGATCTCGGCCGGTGTGTGCAGGTTCCAACCCGGATCGGTAAACAGAGTGGGAACATGGCACGAGCCACATTCAGCCTTACCGATAAAGAGTTCCTGTCCCCGGGCTGCAGCGGCGGGATCGAAACTACCGGCCGGTGGTGTCGGAGCTTCCAGGGCGATCTGATAGGCATGCAGTGCCGAGAGCTTGGGGGTGATCAGGTCGTTGGTTGAGCGAACGTCGCCAAATCCGTTGGCGGCAGCCACAGGGAACTGAGCCGCGTTATTCAGGCGAGGATCATAGAAGTTACCCTGCCCGTGCATCTCCAGATTGGCCACGAAGGCATTCCAATAGGGAATCGATCCCCAACCTGTCCAGGTGTGCAGGTTCACTCCTGCCAATCCGTAGGCGGGGGGAATCAGAGCCGCGCCCGGCACATTCGTCCCGGTCACCATGCCGTTGGAGATCTGTTCGGGATTAAAGGCCTTCCCATCCAGGATCAGTTCCGCATCGAACTTCCCGGGACCCCAGGAATTTAAAACGGTTTTCACGGTTGGAACGTCGGTACCAAGGGTGCTGGC
>JBAIXL010000106.1:0-1834 GCA_037916685.1 Methanolinea tarda | reverse complement strand
TCATCAACGCACTGTTACTCGAATAACTTATTTAAATACGCCATTTTTCCAGGCATTTCTGCGATTTATCTTTCCTGAATTATCATCATGTTAAATACAAAGTTTTAATCTGGACTCCCGTACCATGATTCCTCACTTTCTGATGTGGATTTCCAGTACGTATCGGCGATGTGCCAGGAATATTTAAAAAAATCCGCGTCTGCAATCTTTTTTCTTCCGGTGTTGCCAATCCTTAGCTATGCGAAGGATCTATTATCGTTTCCCCCAGCGGGTGGATCTCTCGTTCGTCATGGGTATGCCCTTCAACGAGACCCTGAATTATATCACAAGCCTTGACAACGAGGAATCGACCAAGACCACCGGGAAGGAACTGGTAAAGGTAAAATTGAAAATACGGATTGCTGTTGACCGGGCAACATTCGGGGATATCACGCCGGATGCCCTGCGGCCTGGCGTTATAACCGAGGCTGCAGATCTGCAGGTCTCCGTACTTGCTCTTGCGCTTCGGGGGGGCGCCAAGGTCCCGATTGCCAATGATATCTTCTATCTCCGCCTCACGGACCGGGTATCGCGTACGGATATCGATATCGCAAAGGAAGGACGTGGTGAAGGTCTCGATGCCCTTGATATGAAAAATATTCTCCTGGGTGCCAAGAAGTGACCCTCCGGTTAACCATTGCCGCCCCGTTCAGGCATACCCGAAAGACCGGGATGCGCAAGAATGAGCTTGTATATTATTATGCTCTCGACCGGAAGTGGATGAGCACCGAGCAGGTCCATCAGCTCCTGAAACGGGCTGAAGAGGATGGTCTCCTCGGTTTCGACAACGGCCTGTATACCCCCCGCTTCGATATTACCGGGATGACCCTCCCGGTAGGATTCAGGCCAAGCTCCGGCATCTTCGAACGACACGATGCCATTGGGGACCTGATCGGGAGGATAGCACGGGCCAGGTCCATTGAGGAAACAGAAGTTGTAGCGGAGATGAACCGGATCATCAGGGAACAGTTCGATACTCATCTCCTCCCCCAAGCTGCGCTCGTCCTGCTGGCAAAGGAGTACGACGTACCGTTCGAAGATCTTCTGGATGCGCTTAAGGATGCGGCAAAGAAGTAAACGGGCCCGGACCTTCCGGAATTCATATAACAAGACACAATATGCCCGCTTTGTGGAATAACGGGTAAAAAGAACGTTAAAAAATGAGATATTTTATTTTCTGGCCTTTGTCTTCTTCTTCTCTGCTTTTTTCTCGCCTTCTACCTTCGGGAAGAGCTCATCAAGTGTCTTTTCCCCGTACGCGGTCACCTGTGCATTGATCTGGACAAAATCCTGGGTGATCTCGCTTGACCGGAGTGTCTTTCTCCTCCGTTCCCCATCCATCGACGGGTGGAACCCGATACCGCCCGCAATGAGGAGTTTCTTCCGACCTGCCCCTGGCAGCCCTTTCTTTGCAGAGATCCCTGTCCGGTCTGAGGCACCGGTTATCAGGATCCTGTACCCTGCAAGCCCGAGGGTCCCTGCATCAATCTCATCACCGATACGTTTCCCGACGATAGCACCTGCGGCACCGCCACTGGCGTCTACATTATAGGCGCGACCGCTCTTCGGGTCTGAAACTACGATTTTGAACTCGACCATTCGTCTCTGCTCCTTATTGGTTATTAAAAACCCCTGATGTTCCGGGTTTTTTCACGTCTCTGGCTGCCGGCATTTCCGCCTACACATGAGAAGTACCCATTTAATTATACCGGTACGCTATTAAACCCTCGCGTTCCCCGCGGAGGCAGGAAAACACTCATTTACCCCAGAAGGGATCCCCTTTCCGTTTCAGGGT
>JBAIXL010000105.1:0-1989 GCA_037916685.1 Methanolinea tarda | reverse complement strand
CCGCAGCAGACACACTGATAGATTCCTTTTTCATGGAAGTCGTGGTATTTCCCGGTAAACGCAGTCTCGGTTCCTTTTTTCCTTGCCACGCGAAACTGCTGGGGAGTGAGGATGGCTTTCCATTCTTCTTCGGTCTTTTCAACGGGAGGGACTTCTTCAATTTTCCCGGTTCTCGCATTGAATATTGGAAGGGTACTTCCTTGACCAGGCATGCCCCTGATCCCGTCCTGCCGCCCTATATAGATTTCTGCGGAAGGTATCGCTTTCTTCCACTCCCATCCCGTGCATACCGTCCAAATTCGCTGCCTTCCAGTCGATCTCCCGAGAACACCGGACCCTCGGTACATACCCGAGATCCATCCGGATCGATACAACAGGAGCCACACACACCGATACCGCACTTCATATATCGATGCAGACTGAAGAACCCCTTGGCCGTCTGATCCGAAGCCTTGAGGAGATCCCAGACCGTTTTCATCATCGGCTCCGGTCCACAGCTGCAGATGGCATCAAATTTTTTCAGATCCACCAGGTGATTTTCCTCCAGAAGATCGGTCACCCGACCTTCGTAACCCATGGATCCGTCGTCTGTAGCAAGCAGGAGATTGGTACATTCGTCCAGGAGATCTACAAAGGGGAGTTCCTCCTCAGAACGTGCTCCAAGAAGAAACGTGTGTACCCGATCCGTGCGTGCCAGGTGCAACAGGGGTGCGGCCCCGATTCCGCCACAGACGGCGAGGATCTCGCCCGCTTGAGGGAACGAATTTCCAAACGGCCCCCGGAGAGCGATCCTGTCTCCCGGTTCATACGAGAAGAGCGCTTCCGTGGCGTCCCCTACCTTCTGGACCGATATGGAGGAAGGGGAGGAAAGAGCCATCGGAATCTCGTCTACTCCCGGTACCCATACCATCACGAACTGGCCGGGCTGAAAATTATATTCTGCAGAGAATCGGAAGGTACGGATGGAGGGCGTCTCGCGGATTACCCGTTCGATACGGACCACCGTGCTGGCTTCATTCATGAGCACACCCCACGATCTCTTCCGCGGCAATTCCATCCGTGGAATACAGCTGGTTCGATAGAGTGCCGAAAATCCCCGGATCCCGGTACACCGCGGTTCCGATCTCAACCGCACCCGCCCCCGCCATCATCATCTCCACCACATCTTCTGAAGAGTGGATTCCCCCGCAGCCGATGATGGGCAGCGAACATGCCTCGTACAGCTCGTACACGCACCGTAGGGCGATGGGGAATATGGCAGAGCCGGAAAGGCCTCCAAACCGGTTTCCCAGTACCGGTCTCCGGAGGACGGTGGAGATTCGCATCGCCCGCACCGTGTTGATCGCCACCAGTGCGGTAGCCCCCCCTTTCTCCGCAGCCAGTCCTATCTCGGCGATATCGGTTACGTTGGGCGTAAGTTTTACCCAGGTAGGTTTACCCAGCGAGGCGACCACCCGGGTGATCTCCAGCACCAGGTCCGGATCCGTACCCACCGCGGCTCCATACCCCTCCGCGTGAGGGCAACTCAGGTTCAGCTCGAATCCCATCGCGATATCGGTAAACCACGAGGCTACCGTCCGAAATTCTTCCGGATTACCTCCAAAAATGCTCACTATTACAGGTGCTTCCTTCAGCGATAGGATCTCGTCTCGAAAATCCTGTGATGGATTGGGTAATCCCATCGCATTGAGAAGTCCCTGCTCCAGGACGGCCACGCAGGGTCCAGGATGGCCGGTGAAGGGAACCGGCCCGATTGATTTGGTCACGACTCCTCCCGCCCCGGCCATGAGGATTCGATTGAGGGATGCACCGGTAGTGCCCAGGATCCCCGCCGCCAGGAGGAGGTGGTTGCGGAGATGAACATGCCCGATCTCCACAGGGCCTTCTCGGAGCGTAACCATGGGTACGATTGTGGCCTTTTTTATTATTAGCATACCTATATGTGTGCATGACGAGCCTCTCCGTCGTGGGAGTCGGGCGTATTGGAGG